>CAMCSJ010000049.1 GCA_945878005.1 Rickettsia typhi
TGTTGTTGCAAGTAATTTTCAAACCTTAGGTTTGGGAGTAGGGCAAACTAATCGAGTTGATGCCTGTGAAATAGCTTGTAGTAAAGCTAAGCAATTTTTATTAACACAAAATAATTTACCAATTAATGATGATTTATCTTATGATAAATTAACCAAAAAGCAAAAAATATTTTTGGCATCCGATGCATTTTTCCCATTTGCTGATAATATTGAAATTGCTAGAAAATTTGGAGTTAATGCAATTATTGCTACATCTGGTTCAATTCGTGATGAGGAGGTTATCACAAAAGCTAATCAACTTGATATCGCTTTATATTTCATAGCTTCAAGACATTTTAAGCATTAATTATGGCAATTAAATCTTGTTTGATTTACTACCTAAAATTTTCTTAATGCTTTAATCAATTACTTTTTCAAAATCTGGTTTTTGATAATCCTTTGGAGGTTCAATATCGGTTTTTTTTCCGCATGATAAAAATAAAAATGTCAGCAAAAATAATGCGATATGTTTGAAATTAATTCTAAAAATTCTAAAATTTATTTTCATTATTTTAATGATTTTAATGCTTGAGAAATTTGATTCTTAATTGCCAAAGGTGAAGTTCCACCATAGCTTTGTCTTGAATTTACTGAATTAACAACATTTAAAAAATTAAAAATGTTTTTAGTGATTTTTGGTTCAATTTTTTGAAAATCACCAAGCTTCATTTCGTGCAAATCTAGCGAAAGAGATTCTGCTTTTTTAACAATTAATCCCGTAATGTGATGAGCTTTGCGAAAAGGAATTTGTAAATTTATTACCAGCCAATCGGCTAAATCAGTTGCACAGGAATAATCTGCACTTGCCATTGCTAACATTTTATCCTTGTTAATTGCCATATCACTAATGATTTCCTTAATTGCTCTTAGACATAAATTTACATTTTTTAGAGCATCAAAAACTGGTTCCTTATCTTCTTGCATGTCTTTGGAATAGGTAAGGGGAAGACCTTTCATGGTTGTCAATAAACTTAGCAATGATCCATAAATTCGACCAGTTTTTCCGCGAATCAATTCACATGCATCGGGATTGCGTTTTTGAGGCATAATCGAACTTCCTGAAGTGAAGCGATCAGAAATTGAAATAAACTCAAAACCTTTTGAACTCCATAAAATTAACTCTTCGCAAATCCTTGATAGATGACTTGCGATAATGCTTAAACAGCTAAGAAATTCAATAGCAAAATCGCGATCAGAAACACTATCCATTGAATTAGCTGTTGGTCGATCAAAACCAAGTTCTTTAGCAACAAAATCTCGATCAATTGGAAATGAAGTTCCAGCCAAAGCGCATGATCCAAGTGGACATTCATTTAATCTAACCCTTAAATCTTTTAATCGCGAAATATCTCTTTTAAACATTTCAAAATAAGCTAGCAAATGATGAGCAAAAATTACTGGTTGAGCAATTTGCAAATGAGTAAATCCAGGCATTATGGTGTTTTGGTGATTTTGAGCTTTTTTAATTAATTCTAATTGTAAATTATTAAGAATTATTAATAGTTCATCAATTCCATCACGAACAAATAATCGAAAATCTAAAGCTACTTGATCGTTTCTTGATCTTGCAGTATGAAGTTTTCCTGCAGTTTCACCAATAATTTCATTAAGTCTGGATTCGATATTCATGTGAATATCTTCAAGTTCAATTGAAAAAGTAAATTTATTTTCTTCAATTTCTTTTTTTATTAAATTAAGTCCATCAATTATTTTTTTAGCATCGCTTGCAGTAATAATTTTTACTTTAGCAAGCATTTTAGCATGAGCTTGAGAACCAAGAATATCTTGCTTATATAGCAATGAATCAAATAAGATTGATTGATTAATTTCTTGCATTAAATCGCTTGGATTTTCGCTAAACCTTCCTCCCCAAATTTTACTAATAGTGTTTTTCTTGGAATCTAAATTCTTTTTTTTCGTAGTAATTTTGGATAATTTTTTTTTCATTTTATATTTTCCTTGATGTTTTTTTAATTATTTAAATCAAATTGATTTTAACAAAAATTTACTTAAAAAATTTTTTTCAAAATCAATTATTTTTTAAGAATTGTATTTTAAGATTTTATAATTAAAAATTAGCAAATAAAGCTTTTTGTGCTTGCTTTTTATGTGAATTAAAAATTATTTTAATTTGTAAATAAATTCAAGATTATATTTAAAATTTATTTTGTAATTTTTAAAAAAATTACTGTAAAATGAAGCTTTAACAAAATTCATTTTAACAAAACCTAACAAAATTTACTTGTAACAAATTGGAGAATTTTAATGGAAAATTGGCATATTGAATCCAATGCAACCTATGACCGAACAAAATTAAATTTCATTAAAAAATGGTGGATTGATATTGATAAAATTAATTTTTTTATCATCTTTGGAATAATTATTTTTGGACTTATGATGACTGCAAGCTCTAGTCCTGTTATTGCAAAAAAGATCAATGTTGATAAATTCTTTTTCTTAAAAAAACAATTAATTTTTGCAACAATTGCGGTAATTCTAATGATTTCAATATCGTTCTTAAATCTTGCTAGGGTTAAGGTCATCGGATTATTTGGATTAATTGCTACAATTTTTTTATTGGTTGCGGTATTGATTTTTGGATCTCATACCAAAGGAGCAACTCGATGGTTATCAATCGCAGGATTTACTCTTCAACCTTCGGAATTTGCGAAAACTTTTTTTGTAATTGTTCATGGATATATTTTACAAAAATTTTATTTTAGCAAATGGCATATTAAATACGGAATTTCTGCAGGTTTATTTTTGCTGATTGTCTCTTTATTGATTCTTCAACCTGATTTTGGAATGACTATTACTTTTTCAATCTTATGGGCTTCGCAACTTTTTTTATATGGATTGCCAATTCCATTTATTGCAATATTGGCAATGATTGCATGTGCAGGTGGAGTTGGAGCATATATTTTTCTTCCCCATGTTGAAGATCGCATTAATCGATTTTTAAATTCTAGCGAAACTAATTACCAAGTTGAGCGATCAATTGATGCATTTGTTAATGGATCTTATTTGGGAGTTGGACCGGGAAACGGAATGGTTAAAAAATTTATTCCCGATGTTCATACTGATTTTATTTTTGCAGCAGTTGGAGAAGAATATGGAATTTTAACATGTATTTTAATTATCATAATTTTTGCATATTTCATAACAAGAATTGTTAAGAGAGCAATTGAAGAAGAAGATATGTTTGTATATCTTGCCTTAACAGGTTTGATGATTCAATTTACGATGCAAACCTTAGTAAATATTGGAGTAAGTTTAGGAATGTTTCCAACTAAAGGAATGACCTTGCCATTCATAAGCTATGGAGGATCTTCAATGATTTCAATGGCGATTTGTTTTGGATTAATTTTGGCATTTACCAAAAGAAAATATCATCGCAATGTTGATTATGGAAATGTTAAGATGATTTAATAAAAAACTAAATCGATTAGATCTTGTTGTGAGTAATTAGGTTTTAATCGAATTTAATTAAATCTATTTTTTAAATAAAATTTAAGTAAATTTTTTTAAAATATCCCTTTTACCATTTTGTTTTTTGAAACTAATTTTTCCTCATGATTTTCTGACAATGTGATTTCGCTTGATGGTTGAATATTTGTTTCGTTAATTGATGATTTTTCATGATTAATATCCACTAAATCATTGGTCTTATCGCTAAAAAATTGATCACCATTTGATAAATCACTTTCTTCAAAATCTTGAATTGAATCTTTAGAAATTTGATCTTTAGAAATCGCTTGATCTGTTTCAATTTCTTGATATAAAAAAGAATCTAAAATTTGTTGATCGTAAATTTCCTTATCCAATTTTGAATTAAAATGTTTTTCAAATCCTAAATTAAATTTAACACTTGCTTCATGGGTTTTTTCAAACCAATCATCTTCAAATAATGAATCCTGATTGGTAAAAAAAGATGAGGGAAATTCTTGAGTTAAGGAATAATTTTCTTCCTCAGAGATTGAACTACTATCGAAACTAGGAAAATCAAGCCATGCTGATGAAGTAGAATTTTGTAATTCTGTAAATTTTTTTTTATAATCATCAAATAGTAAATTTAATTTATTAAATGTTGGAGGATGTTTTGCGCAATCAAGAATTAATCGAGGTTCTTCTCCTTCATGATTTTTAATTCTAGGATTAGCACCATTTTTAAATAATAAATCAAAGGCTAATAATTGTTCTTGGAAATAAACTAAATTACAAAGATCATGAAGAGAAGTATTCCCATTATATGGATTTTGCAAATTAATACCACTTTTAAAATTTTCATTTCCAAAAAAACAAATTAACTTTGAAACATGAAGTTCATCTTTAATTCTATGAAAAATTGATCCAAATTCAGGATCAACAAACTTCAAAAATAGTTCTTTTGTATTTATTGAATCTTTAATTAATTCATTATCCAAATAACTAAAATCACCTGTTCCAAATTTCAATATAATAAATAAATTCCGTTCATATTCGCCTAGTTTATCAATTTTAAGTTGATATTGCAATTTCCGATCTTCATCGGTTTGGGAGTTATCAAATCTATCATCTTCATCATATAAAATTTCAGCAATTCTAATAATTTCTTTTATAGATAAATTATTATCAAAATATTGTTGAAAAGATTGTCGAGGAATTTGACCTTGATTGTTAAATTTAAAAGGATTAATTCCAAAAAAAATTAATTGATTTACGAAATCTGCATGAATTTTTATAAAGCTTTTTGTATAATAAGTGTTAGTTTTATAACAGGCTAGAGCATTGTTATTATTGTGATCAACGCAATTAATAAATTTATGAAATAATTCTTTATCATCAATAATTTGTAAAAATTCAATCAATAAATTTAAACAATTTTTCGATTTAACTGCAAAAATTATTGGCGAGATTTCATCACTTGGTTTTAAAGAAAGCGTTAAAATTAAAACTCTTAATTTATCAGCATCTGGATCTGTGTTTAAACTAGTAAAAAAATCATTTTCAGCCTTATTATTTAATGGATTTAGTTTAAATAAATTACCGTAAAAAAAATTATATTTATTTTTATCTTTCTTAATTTTTTGATTAGTTTTGAGAGTTAGCGAATGAATATCTTGCATTTAATTTAGTTTGTCAGTTAAATCTATATAAAATAAACAAACTAACAAATTTAGCAATAGTTAATAAAATAAATCTAAAGATAAAAATATTTATCGAAAACTATTTTAAAATAAAACTAATAATGATTATTTTTGAAGAGATTTTAGAACCAATTTAGCTTTGCTATTATCGATTAAAAATTCAGCAAGCTTAACACCATCCAAAATATTATTAACCTGATTTGCAAGCAATAATCCGTAAGCTGAATTTAAAATTACAATATCTCGATAAGCTGATTTTTCTCCATCTAAAAGATCAACTAATTTTTGAGCATTATATTTAGGATCGAATCCTTTAATTTGATCATGATTAACTAATTTAAAATTAAATTCAACTGGATCGATAATAATTTTTTCAAAAATTTCACCATTTTTAACTTCTTGCAAATATGATTTTGATGAAAGAGAAATTTCATCCATATTATCAAAACCATGAACGATAAAAACATGATTATCGCGATCTAAGGCAATTACTTGAGCGATTTTTTCCATAGTATCAAATCTTGATGTTCCAAGTAGTTGAAGTTTAGAATTGGTTGGATTTAAAAGTGGACCAAGAAAATTAAAAATCGTAGGTTGATTGATTTTTTTGCGAATTGCGCTTAATTTTTTTAGGGCAGGGTGAAAATATGGAGCATATAAAAAAGCTAATTTATTTTTAGATAAATTCATTTTAATTTCTGAAATATTATCTGAGAATTTAATATTTAATTCTTGAAAAATATCCGCTGATCCCGAATTTGAAGAGATCGATTTATTACCATGTTTCGCAACATAAATTCCAGCTGATGCTAAAATAAAAGAAACTGCAGTAGAAATATTTAGGGTATTTAATTTATCTCCTCCCGTACCGCATACATCAAGACAATTGAAACCCGTATCAATTGCAATCATCTCTTTTTTCAAAGCGTTAATTGATCCAATAAAGCAATTAATTGGTAAATTACATAAATTCAAATTAATCAAAAAATTTTCGATTATTTTTTCATCATAAAAATCATTAAAAATATTAGAGAAAATTTCACTAAATTCCACTGAAGTAAAATTTAAAATATTATCGATTGTTAAATCTTGTTGAGAAATATTCATAAAAAAATAATTTAAGATCTCTAATTAGTTAATTTTATCTTTGTTAAATAAAAAAATATTTTAATAAAATAATTTATTTTTGCGATTAAAGATCTTTGACGATATTGATAAAATTTTTGATAATATCCATTCCATGTTCACAGGCAATGGATTCGGGATGGAATTGTACACCATAAATTTTTAAATTTTCATCCGCAATAGCCATAATAATTTTATCTTCAGTTTCCGCGCAAATTTTAAGATTAGCTGGAATTGAATCTCTTTCAATAATCAATGAATGATATCTTGTTGCGTTAAAAGGTGAAGGAATTTTTTGGAAAAGATTTTCTTGATGATGAAAAATTTTACTAATTTTACCGTGAAATGGATAGGTTTTGATGATTTTTCCACCAAAGGCTTGACCAATTGCTTGATGTCCGAGACATACTCCAAGAATTGGAATTTTTCCAGCAAATTTTTTAATAACAGCTAAACAAATTCCTGCATCATCTGGATCACATGGACCTGGTGAGATAACAATTGCGCTAAGATTTAATTTTTCAATTTCTTCAAGAGAAATTTTATCATTTCTCTTAACCATTACTTCCCCTTGATAAGCTTGAACTAGATAGTGATAGAGGTTATAAGTAAAACTGTCGTAATTATCGATGAGAAGAATCATTTATTTAAATTTTATGATAATCATCAAGACTATATTCATCAACTTGAATAGCATCAAGCATTGCTGTTTTAGCATCATGCAATTGATGTTTTTCTTGTAAATCAATTAGACTTTTTTCAAATGCTAAATCAATTAAATCATTAACTGGTTTATTTGGCAAGTATTTTGATTTTACAGCTTTTTTAATTTTTGAAGATGCATTTTGAGCAATCTCATTTAATCGCATAGCATTTTCTAATCTTCCTAAATTATCATGACGATCATTGCTAACATATATTCCGTAGGTAAGATCCTCTCTAGCGCTACCATTTTTAGTAATATTGCTAACGACATTTTTTCCTAATTCATCACTTGATTCTTTGCAAAAAATATTGCAACGAGCAAATAACGCAAATGGCGAAATTAAAATTTTTCCAACTGGACCAAAAATATTTTGATAAATTCCATCAATAGCTTTTTGAGCTTTATTTAACTGTTCGTTTAATGCATGAGTTGCAATTGCTTTTTCTTGAGGATTGCGATTATTAAATTCATATTTTCTTAAAATTGAAATTGCAATGTACATCGCCGAAAGAGCATCGCCAAAACGTCCATTAAGTTTTTCTTTTCTTTTTAAATTTCCACCATATCTGGCTAAAGCAAAATCTCCAAGAACTGCAAATGTAGCACTGCACCAGGCAATTTTTTTGCGATAAACAATTGACAAATCTCGTGAAAAATATTCCGCAGGATGAAGATTCCAATATCCTCTTGTAATTGATAATAAAATTGATCGCAAAATATTGCTAAATAAATTTCCAATATGACTAAAAAATACTTGGTCAAATGTTTTTGAATCGTTATTTTGTAATGCGGTAATTTCCTTATATGCGTAGGGGTGAGACATGATCGATCCTTGACCAAACTGGATAAGACTTCGAGTCATAACATTTGATCCTTCTACAGTAATTGAAATCGGAGTTGAAAAATATGCATTAGCAAGAATATTTCTTGGTCCACGAATTATTGCACTCCCTCCTAAAATATCCATTCCATCATTGATATTTTGGCGAAAAATTTCAGTTGAATGATATTTGGCAATCGCTCCAATTACCGCAGGTTTGATTCCCGAATCAACTGCTCCAGCCGTAAATCTTCGCATTGCATCTAAGGCATAAGTTCGTGATGCAATTCGAGCGATAATTTCTTCAACTCCTTCAAATTTGGCAATTGCAGTTCCAAATTGTTCGCGAATGCTTGCATAAGCAGTTACCGCTCTTATCACCATTTTTGATCCACCACAACTGGTTGATGGCAGAGAGATTCCTCTTCCTACACTGAGACATTCCATCAGCATTTGCCATCCTTTGCCAAGCCCTTTATGAGATCCAATTACTGCATCAATATCAATGATAACATTTTCACCATTAATTGGCGAATTGACGAAAGGAGTTGAAAGTGGATCATGTCTTCGACCTTGTCTAACTCCTAGAGTATCATGAGGAATTAATGCACAAGTAATTCCTACATCTTCATGAGGGAAAATTAAATGCGAAGGATCTCGTAATTGAAATGCAAGTCCAATTAAACTGGCATATGCTCCAAGGGTAATGTAACGCTTATTCCAATTTAAGCAAATTTTAATTGATCCATCATTGTCTTTAAATAAAACTCCGTTGGAAATTATTGAAGTTGCATCGCTTCCAGCGTTTGGTTCGGTAAGAGCAAAGCAGGGCAGTTCTTGACCATTAGCAAGTCTTGAGAGATATTTGTTTCTTTGTTCCTGGGTTCCATAATGAAGTAATAATTCCGCAGGTCCAAGAGAATTTGGAACCATAGTGGTAATCGCTAAAACAACCGAGCGTGAAGCAAGTTTTTCAACAACACAACTATGAGCATAAGCTGAAAAACCAAGTCCACCAAATTCTTTTGGGATAATCATTCCAAAGAATTTTTTATCACCAAGATATTGCCAAACTTCGGGAGGAAGATCTCTTCGAAGTTGAACTTCATAATCAATGCACATTTTACAAACTTCTTCAACTTCATTATCTAAAAATGATTTTTCTTCTGCAGTAAGTTTAGGAAATTTTTCATTAAAAATTTTATCAAAATTAGGATTGCCAGAAAATAATTCGCTATCAATCCAAGTATTTCCCGAAGTTAAGGCGATTCTTTCGGTCTCAGAAATTTTAGGTAATAATCCTAATTTTTTTATAATAACTATTACTGATTTAGTGACTAAAAATCGACGAATAAATTTAACGCTAAATGTTAGAGCTGTAAGAAGATATGAAATCCAAAAAATTTGCGATAAATTAAATTTTAATAAAAATAAACCGATGATAAAAAACAGAAAAGATGAATTTAATCGATGATAAATAAAAACTAAAAAAATTAAAAAAACCAAGGGTGTAAAAAATGAAATTTCATTTGTTAAAAGTGACATGCTTTCAATAAATTGAGAAAAAGATAACATATTTTTAATATTTATGGATTATGATTAACTATTAACTGTTATAAACAATTCACAAGCATTCTTAACTAATTGACGAATCTGATTTATGTAAGAAGCTCTTTCATTAACTGAAATTGCCTTACGTGCATCTAGTAAATTAAGAATATGACTTGCTTTTAAAGCTTGTTCATATGCAGGAATAGCTAGTTTTTTTTCTGCTAAAAAACTAGATTGATGTTTAAATTCATTAAAGTTTTTTAACAAAACTTCAATGTTACTATGCTCCAAAATGAAGTGAGAATTTTCAATTTCACTTTGTTTAAAAATTTCCCCATAGGTTAAGAAATTATTTTGATTAAAATCATTTTTATCGAAATTATTTTTATCATTTGAATTATTCCATTGAATTGAAAAAATATCATCAACCTCCTGAAGATGTATGGCTATTCGCTCAAGTCCGTAAGTGATTTCACCTGAAATAATTTCGCATTCAATTCCTCCAATTTGTTGCATGTAGGTAAATTGAGTAATTTCCATTCCATTAAACCAAACTTCAAAACCAAGTCCTGATGCTCCAACCGATGGATTTTCCCAATCATCTTCAACAAATCGAATATCATTTTTTTTGGTATCAATGCCAATTAACTCTAAACTTTTTAAATATAATTCTTTGATGTTTTTAGGTGCAGGTTTAAGGAGAACTTGTAATTGAAAATAATGTCCAAGGCGATTGGGATTTTGTCCATAACGAGCATCGGTTGGACGTCGACATGGTTGAACATAAACTACCTTCCATGGTTTACTTCCAAGAACACGCAAAACCGTTGCAGGATGAAGAGTTCCAGCTCCAACTTCAAGATCAATTGGTTGTAATATTGCACAACCTTGTAAAGCCCAGAAGTTTTGTAGATCTAAAATAATTTGCTGAAAAGATTTCATGTTTTTAAAAAATTAAAATCTTAAAAATTTATCAAAATTATTTTAAAAAATATTTCAATTTATAAAGTAATAACAACTGAAAATTATTTTTTAAAGTAAATTAAGAATTATTTTTTTAAAATAAATTTAAGCAATAATTTCGGTTTTAGCAAAGAAAAATGCAATTTCATTTTCAGCATTTTCAATACTATCAGAACCATGTACAGAATTTGCTTCAATCGATAAGGCAAATTCTTTACGAATAGTTCCAGATTCTGCATTTGCAGGATTAGTTGCACCCATAATATCGCGATTTTTTGCAACTGCATTTTCACCTTTTAATACTTGAACCAAGACAGGAGAAGAAGTCATAAATTTAACTAGATCATTGAAAAATGGTCTTTGATTATGAATTGCATAGAAATCTTGAGCAGTTTTGGTTGATAATTGAAGCATTTTTGAAGCTACAATTTTTAATCCAGCTGATTCAAATTTGCTATTGATTTTGCCAATTAAATTTCTTTCCACTGCATCGGGTTTGATAATTGAGAGAGTATATTGAATAGTCATATTTTAAATATATTTTATTTTAATAATTCGCTTTGCTTGACTAAGTTAATTTTAATAGTAAACTTTAGCATTATAAAAATTAAATCTTAACAGTTTTGCTTGTCAAGTATAGAATTTATTTT
>CAMCSJ010000050.1 GCA_945878005.1 Rickettsia typhi
CAATTTGTAATTATTGCAGTAAAGATATTTCGGATGCAAATAATCAACAAAATTGTATTTGCCATACTTATGCAAATCCAACCTTACAACAACAAAATCAAGTACCGCAAGCTGAAAGAGATTCTGCAAATGTTCTACAAACTTGCGCAACTTCTCAAGATTATCTTAATCCAGATAAATGCTCATGTTATGATCGAGGTGGTAATTATGTTTCTCGCTATGGAATTTATCATCAAATTCTCAATGCCTTAGAAAAATATCCTCACAATGAAAATCGCCAATATAAAATTGGTATGAAACAAACTACCTGTCGAATAACTAACGGAATGGGAGCTTATATTTCGCTATGGGGAGTCAATGGTGCGGAAGTTCCAACTCGAGCATATCACATGTTTAGTCAAGAAGCATCATGTCCCGTAGTTCCAATCAATAATGAATGCAAAATAAATGGAAAAGATGCAACTCGCTATGTTTTTAGAAGTCCAGATAATTTAATTTTTATTAAAAATGATGGCTTAGATAATAATCTACCAACCGTTAGTACTTCGACTCAAGGCTTTGCTTATCACGGTCCTAACGAAGTTGTTAAGGTGATGATTTATGATGGATTTTATGATGATAATGTTGGAAAATATAATCTTTATTTTTCAGGAGGAACTGGATCGCAAAGTGATTCATTTATTTTAGAATTTTTGGTTTCAACAGTTGAAGATACGATACTTGGAATAAAAGGTCAAGATGGAGTAAGATCGGGTGGAATCATTGAATTTTTATATAATGCAATTGTAAATAATGATCAATTTAAGTTGATTTTAAAATTATCATTATCGATGTATATTATGTTCTTTGGAGGTGCTTATTTAATGGGTTTGGTTGAAATTACTAGAAAAGAAATTTCGATGATAATTATGAAATTATCGTTAGTAATTTTATTCACAAGTTCAAATAGCTGGGAATTTTATAAGGGTTTTGTGGTAAATTTTTTCAAAGATGGAATGGATGAACTTTTAGCGATGATTATGCTTGCTACTGATAATGCAACTGGAGATTCAAGTAATTTAAATTTTATTGCTCAGGGAGGAAGAGGAATCGATGGGAGTAATGCTACTCGTTTTTCTTATCCTGATTTAATTATGAAAAAATTATTATCGGAATCGGTAATAAAAAAATTATTAGCAATATTTGGCGATGGTTTTAAGAGTGCGATTAATGGGATAATTATTTTTATCTTAACATATGGATTAATTTTTTATTTCTTATATGTGATGCTAATTATTGCTTCAACATATTTGGTTACAATGATCAAGATGGTTTTTGTTTTATCCCTTGGGCCAATTTTTATTATTTTTGCATTATTTTCTAAAACCAATGATATGTTTAAATCATGGGTAGCATTTTTAGGTTCTAGAGCTCTTGAGATGGCATTGCTATTCTTAATTCTTTCGCCATTTTTAATTACCATAGATCGATTTTTTACTGATTTATTTTATTATAAAGTTTGCGGAGTTCAAAAAGGAATTCCTCCAGTTTATTTATATGTCCTACAAACTATTGATTTAAACAGGTCTTTATTTGAATGGATTGTTAAGCTTTTAAAAATAGCAGGAGTTATTTTTATTATGCATCAAGTGATTGGTAAGGTGAGTGAAATTGCTGGATATTTAATTTCAATTTCGGGTATCCCTAACCAAGATACTACTACCAAGGCAGGATATGGTTCGGGAGGATTCGCATTAGCTTCGGGTGCAGTTGGTGCAGCGCTTGGATTAGGAGTTTCAGGGCTTAAAGGACTCGGTTCCTTTGGAGTAAGTGGAGCTGGATCAGCTATTGGTGGAGCAACAACGGTTGCAAGAGCAACTGGAATTGCTAGTGCTTGGAATGCGATTGGTAAAAAAATTCCTTTTAGAGGATTAAGAACAAGAGCTAGAGATGCAGTAATTAATGGAGCAATTAATGAAGCTAAAGCAAATGGAAAAAGCATGGGTTTAAGCGGTAAGGAGTTAGATCAATATGTTCGCGATGAGACAATGAAAACTCTTGCGAAAAGATTAGCTCAAGAACCTACTAAAATGGCATTATATGGAGTTGATAGCACTAGCATTTCTAAGGTTTTGGATCAGAATTTAATTCGTGATGGCATGAAAGATTTTATTACCAAAAAGGCTCAAGAATTAAAAGAAGAAGGCTTGATTGGAAAAGAATTTCGTCAGCAATTAAAAAAAGAAGCTAAAGAATGGGCAAGAGAAAATCTTTATGATAGTGCAGGAGAAAAAAAGGTTGATCAATATTTAAAGGATTCTCAAATTAAAAGTTTCTTACGATCAAAGGCTGAATACACAAGCTCAGAAGCTGCTAATTTATTTCAAGATAAGGATGATAAAGCTAAATATCTCGCTCATTTACAAGATTTAAAATATCGCAAAGAAAAGAAATGGGAAATGGCAAAACAAAATCCTTTAACAAAAATGGTTCCTTATTTACTTAGCACTGCAAAGAACGAAATAATGAGAAATGTTAAGGGAAATCCTAATTTAGCTAGAGCAAATTTTGATCGTAAAGCTCATTTGGAAGCTAATGATCGTGAAGGTTGGGCAAGATATAATCCATTGGCATATTTAAATTTTGTTGATAAAAAAATGAGAGCAAAAGAATTTGAATCTACTAGACAAGAACATGATCGTTTATTGCAAAAACAATTAGCAGATGATTTGGCAAATGAATCAACTCAAGAAAATGAATTTGATGAAAATGATACTCCAACTATTCGCACTAAAAAACAACGAAGGATTAATCATCGTGATAACAGACAAACTAAACTTCGTAATTTGTCAATTGCAGAAGTTGAGGAAAATTTGGCACAACAACAAAAACTTAAACCAGGTATTTCGATTGATAATATTAAAACCCAAATGAAGAGCGAATTAGTTGAATCAATGGTGAAAAGTGATAATAAAACTTTATTTGAAAAAGCCATTCAACATGATGTTTTAACTGGGGCAAAAGGGAAAGGATCGATGGAAGATGCAATTGCATCAGTCCTTCAAGGGGAAGTAGCTAAGATAGAAAAAAATATTGATAAATTGTCGATGCAAGAATTAATTGCAACAAGTGATAATCTAAAAAATAGTGAATTGAAAAAAGGTTTATTTGCAACTAGTCTTGATCAATCATTAATACCAGAAATATTAAAGAAAGCTGAAAATAAAGATTCAACTCAAGGTTCAAACTTAACTCCTGATAATAAAGGAATCTGGGATAAGAAAAGTCAAAATGGCTTGGCTCGAGAACTTCAAAATGTAATAAATAAAGATCTCAGTAAGATTGATGAAAAACTCCAAGAATCATTTGAAAAAAAGCAAAAAGTTTATAATGAAGAATTAGGAAATTTAGAAACGACAATTGACAAGATGCGGGTAAATAGGGAAATCGTAGGTAAAAGAGATCAAGCGTTAAATGACCAAGCAAAATCAGCTGATGATTTTATTAAATTTGTAGTTGATAAAGCAGATGGACTAGCAATGGATCAATCAATTAAAAATGGAATTAAAGGTGAATTATATAAAGTTTCAAGCTCTCCAGATCAACAATCGGGAGATCAATTGCCGATATTTATTAATAATGAAAACTATCAAAAAATTCTTAGTCAATTCCAAAATGCTCCCGAAAATATTCGTCAAGAAATTCAAAGTAAATATCAAGAATTCCTTAAAAAACATCAAGAGCTTTCTCAAGCTTATCAAATTCCATTAACTAAAAATTCCTTACCACAAATTTCTCAAGGAGTATTGATTTTTGAAGCTGGAGAGCTTGCTAAAGCTTCCAGTGCAATTATTAATCGCTCAGATGAAATTTTAGCTAATATCGATAAATTTCGTCAGGCAAATAATACTTCATTTACCAGTGAAAAATGGCTTGAAAATGAACAGAGATTTGTTGGTCAATTAAATCAATCATATCAACTTCAAGGAGCAAATCTACGAGAACAATCTTTTGATTTAATCGATAGTTTGCAAAAAGACAAATGGCGTGTTGATCAAATCAATAATCAATTTACAACTTATGCTTCTCAATCAGCCCAAGAGAGTTTAGGAATAGATAAGACAATTGTTGAGGGTAATAAATTAAAAGATAAAATTGATGAAAAAATTACTGAATTAAGAGATTTAAGAAAAGAAGGATCCAATCAGGTTATTAATGAAAAAATTGGTCAAATTATTGGCGAAATAGATACTTTAAAAATTGGCTATCTCGATGATTATCGTAAATCAACTAAGCTTTTTGAAGTTGAGCATTATCTTAAAGAATCTAAAAAAGATGCTACTCAATTGAATCAGCAATATCAAGACCAAGCTAATCAATATCAAAAAGAAAATTTAACCACAAATTCATCAAATGGTGCTATTGTAAGAGCTTTAGAAGAAATTAAATCGCTAGATTCTCAGAATGCTTTAGCAGTTATTAGTGGATTTGACTATAAATATCAACGCAATTTTAGCAATATTGATAAAGATAAAGTTGATACCGAAATGCAAAAAATAAAAACTGCAGTTGATGGAGATTCCACATTAAAAGATATTTCTAAAAATAGTGCTGTTGATTCTCAAATGTTAATTGCTAATAAAGACCAAATTATTGCTGAGATTGGAGATCAAAATAATCGTCTTTCATCAGTTTCGTCGGTGATTAATCAGGCATTGGAAGATCAGCCAAATTCTGAAATTTTTAAGGAACTAAAAAATTCTGCACAAAATATTAAATATTCTCAAGATCAATTGATGCAAAAAGTTCAAGAAATTGATCCACAAAATCCCAATGCTATTAAGGCTGATGAAATTTCTATCCAAGCTAAAGAGGTTATGAAACAGCAAGAAGAATTTGTAAAAAAATATGAAGTTGCAAGTGATATTAGAGCAGATTTTGTTCGGGCAGTTGACAATGTTGAAAATCTTCAAGCTCTTTTAGGAAATCAATCGATTTCTCAAGATCAAAATGCGCTAGATCAACTTGCTCAAAATCCAAATCTAGGAAACCCTGCTGAAACTCAACAATTCAATGAAATTAAAGAGCGAGTAGGAATTATAGCTAATAATTTTGAAATGACTTTTGGTAAAAAAATAGATGAGGCTTTGCTTACAGGAAATATTCAAAATGCCTTCATAGCTGGAGGAGTTCCAATGCTTTCTGATAATTTCCAAAATGACCAAAGCTCAAATTTAACTCAAGCTCAACAAACAGAATTTAAGTCAAAACAAACTCTAGCATCTCTTACTGCCAAGATGTCAAAATTAGAAATTAAAATGAAAGAATTTGAATTATCTCAAGGAGTAACGGATCACGATTATAGAAGAATTAGTCAAGAAATTAATGAATTAAAAACTAAAGAATCAAGTGCAAATCGTTTACTAGATCAATTAAATTCAAGGTTGGAAAGTTAACTTCAATTCGCAAATGATTTTATCAGAAATTTACTAAAGATTAGTTATCGAGTTGATTGTTAAACTAATTATTAAACTAACTATCAAACTAACTATCAAACTAACTATCAAACTAATCATTAAACTAATCATTACATCTGATCGTTACAATTGTTAAAATAATTATTAATTTCCTATTTGTTTTTTAAAAATTTTAGTCTAATTTACATTTAAGTTGAATTTATTTTAAGATGATTTGAGATTTATTTTTGGAAAGTAATTCGAAAGTAATTTATTTTTTTTGAAGGTAATTCTGGAAGTAATTTCTAAATTTATTTTAAAAATAATTTAAAAATATTTTATGGCAGACGTAGCTCAGTTGGTTAGAGCACCAGGTTGTGGTTCTGGGGGTCGCGGGTTCGAACCCCGTCGTTTGCCCCATAAATATTTTAAAAAATATGCGAAATTAATAAAATAATTTTAATAAAAATAACTATAAACAATAAATTTATAAAATTTCATGGAAATTCTAATTTTTGCAATTATTGCTATTGGTATTTTTTATAAGCTTCACAAACAGCTTGGTAAAATAGATGAAGAGGAGAAGAAAACCATTGAAAGTAAAGTTTCCTTGATGAAAAAAATGCAAGATGAATTTGTTAAAAAAGCACCAGTTCAAGATTCTCAAGCCCAAAAATTAATCGGACAAAGCTCTACAGTGCAAGGACTTGAAAATGTTGATCAAGCTACCAAACAAAATCTTCAAGCGATTTTCTCAACTTGCAATATCAGTTATGAATTTTTTATTAATGGTGCAAAATCAGCTTTTGAAATGGTGTTAAAATCATTTTCAGTTGGAGATGTATCAACATTAAAAATGCTATTAGCCGATAAGATTTTTCTAGGTTTTCAAAAAGCAATTGATCAAAGAAATGTTGAACAAAATAAATTAATAACTAACTTAATTTCCATCGAAAAATCTGAAATTATATCGGCAATGACCCTAGAAAACAATGCCTCAATTGTTATTAAATTTGTTTCTAAACAAATCAATTATATTTGCGATAAGGAAGAAAAAATTATCGAAGGAAAAAAAGATGAGATCAATGAGATTACCGATATTTGGACTTTCAAAAAAGATTTAACTTCTCCCAATCCTAATTGGATAATTAATTCAACTTCGGGTTAATTTTTAATTAAAAAATATTATTAAATGTTAAATAATATTTTTTTAAATAAAGATTAAGTAAAATAAACAAATATAATATTTTATGACAAAAATTGTTGAAAAATCTTTGCTATTAATAGAAAATGACAAATATAAATATTTTTCCATTAATGATTATGGAAAGAAAATCAATGCAGATTTTTCTAGGCTTCCATTCAGTTTAAAAATTCTTTTGGAAAATATGATTCGTTTTTATGAAGATGAAAAACTTCTTCATGAGCATAGTTTGGCATTGATTTCGTCAATTAAAGATCCTAATAGTCGAATTGAAGTAGACTTTACTCCTGCAAGAGTTTTGATGCAAGATTTTACTGGAGTTCCTGCAGTTGTTGATCTTGCAACGATTCGTGATGCGGTAAAAAAATTAAATAAAGATCCTAAAAAAATTAATCCACTTGTTCCAGTTGATTTAGTAATTGATCATTCAATTCAAGTTGATTTTTCAGGTGATGATAAGGCATTTGAAAAAAATGTTGATCTTGAATTTAAAAGAAATCAAGAGCGATATGAGTTTTTAAAATGGGCTCAAGAATCATTTACTAATTTTCGAGTAGTTCCTCCTAACACTGGAATTTGTCATCAAGTTAATCTTGAAAATTTAGCAAAAGTAGTTTGGACCAAAGAAGAGCAGGGTGAAAAATTAGCTTATTTTGATACCGTAGTTGGAACCGATAGCCATACCACTATGATCAATGGTTTAGGAGTATTGGGATGGGGAGTTGGAGGAATTGAAGCAGAAGCTGGAATGCTTGGTCAACCTAGTCCAATGTTAATTCCCGAAGTTATTGGTTTTAAATTAATTAACTCATTAAAGTCAGGAATTACTGCCACTGATTTGGTTTTAACTATTACGCAAATCCTTAGAAAGAAAGGAGTGGTAGGAAAATTTGTTGAATTTTTTGGATCAGGAATTGCTAATTTATCCCTAGCAAATCGTGCTACCATTGCCAATATGGCTCCCGAATATGGAGCAACTTGCGGAATTTTTCCAATTGATAAAATTACTTTAGATTATCTTTATCTTACGGGAAGAAGTGAAGAAAATATTGCTTTAGTTGAGCATTATGCAAAAGCTCAGGGAGTATTTTTTGAAGGCGAAAATTCTGCTCAATATAGCGAAATTATCGAATTAGATTTATCAACCGTGGAAGCATGTCTTGCAGGACCAAAACGTCCTCAAGATCGAGTCAATCTTCATGAAGTTGCACAATCATTTCACGACTTACAAAATGAATTAAAAATCTCTAATAAAAATAAATTTTTTATTCCCGAATTAAATACCGATTTAAGTGATGGAGATGTCGTGATTGCATCAATTACCTCATGCACAAATACTTCCAATCCATCAGTATTAATTTGCGCAGGATTACTTGCTAAAAAAGCAGTAGAAAATGGTTTAAAAGTTAAGGGACATGTTAAAACTTCACTAGCTCCGGGATCGCAAGTAGTAGGTCAATATCTTCAAGATTCAGGATTGCAAAAATATCTAGATGAACTTGGTTTTAACATTGTAGGATATGGTTGCACTACCTGCATTGGAAATTCTGGTCCACTTCACAAAAATATCGAAGAAGTAATAAAAAATAAAAATCTTACTGTTGCATCAATCCTATCTGGAAACCGAAATTTTGAAGGAAGAGTTCATCCGCTTGTTAAAGCTAATTACTTGGCTTCTCCTCCTTTAGTTGTTGCTTATGCACTTACGGGAACGGTGGAAATTGATTTATTAAATCAACCAATTTCTACCAATAATTTTGGAAAGAAAATCTATTTGAAAGATCTCTGGCCTAGTCAAGAAGAAATTGATGAAGTAATTGCCAAAACCATTAATCGTAAAATGTTTATTGAAAAATATTCAAATCTTTTTTTGGGCAATAAATTTTGGCAAAATATTAAAATTGAAAAATCAGATACTTACAATTGGAACGATTCTAGCACTTATATTCGATTGCCAAATTACTTTGAAGATTTGAATCGCAATAATGCCAAAGAAATTAGCAATGCTCGTATTTTGGCAATCTTTGGAGATTCAATTACCACTGATCATATTTCTCCAGCAGGAAATATTGCATCTAATTCTCCTTCGGCAATTTATCTCAATGAAAAGGGAGTCGATAAACAAGATTTTAATTCCTACGGAGCTCGTCGTGGAAATCATGAAGTGATGATGCGCGGAACATTTGCCAATATCCGTATCAAAAATGAAATGCTAGGGGGAGTAAAAGAAGGAGGATTTACCAAAAATGATCAAGATCAAATAGTTTCAATTTATGATTGCGCAATGGATTATAAAAATAAAAATATTGAATTAGTGGTTTTTGCTGGAAAAGAATATGGTACGGGATCATCTCGTGACTGGGCTGCCAAAGGGGTATTTTTGCTTGGAGTAAAAGCAGTTATTGCCGAAAGTTTTGAGAGAATTCATCGATCAAATTTAATTGGGATGGGAGTTTTACCTTTGATATTTAAATCAGGAATAAATCGCAAAACTTTAAATCTAATTGGCGATGAAGAAATTAATATTTTAGGTATTGATTCTAAAATTTTACCAAAGCAAAATCTTAAAGGAATTATCAAGAGAAAAGATGGATCAAAAACTGAATTTGATGTGATCTTGGGTCTTGATACAAGCAGTGAAGTTGAGTATTACAAGCTTGGCGGAATTTTACAATATGTCATTAATCAATTAGGTAATTAAATATGCAAATTAGAATAATTGGAACCAATATCGAAACTGGCGAAGCACTTGATTCTTATGTTAAAGAGCATCTTGAAAAAATGATAAAAAAATATTTTTCAAATCCCGTAAGTGCAGAAATTCATTTTCACAAAGAAGGACATTTATTTAAAACCTTATTGCTGATTAATGAAGGGGTAAAAAGAGGAATTATTGTTAAAGCGGATGGAGATGCTGGAGATGCTTATGGATCATTTAGCGAAGCATTGCGCAAAGCTCAACATCAATTGCAAAGATATAGCGGAAGAATTAAAAATTATCGTCAAAAAGGTGGTGGTTTAAAATCAATTGAGCCAAATCTAAAAGCCTTGAACGCTACAAAATACATAATTCCAGCAATTCCATTTGATATTATCGAAGAGGTAGAAAATGAAATTCAAAATAATGTTGATTCTTCAAGTAAGCTTAATAATCACAAAGTTATTTCACAAAAAACAACTGAAATCGAAGAATTAAGTGTTGATGAAGCGATCATGAAAATGGATTTAGAAAATCTTCCTGCGTTAGTTTTTATAAACAATCTTGACAAAAATATCAATGTAGTTTATCATCGCAAGGACGGAAATATTTCATGGATTAATCCAGAAAAATAATTAAATTTTATAAATTTGAAGGTTAGAAAGCCTTTATTTTCTAGCGTTAACAAGAATAAATATTATAAATTATTTTAATTTATAATTATAATTAAAAAATCAAAGCGATCAAAAGGAGGTATTTAAGTTATGGAAGTTTCAATTCATGGTAAAAATTTTGAAGGAGCAATCCGTGCTTTTCGAAAGAAAACTCAAAAAGAAGGTGTCGTTAAGGATTGTCGCAGAATTGCGGAGTTTGAAAAACCTTCAAAAAAGAAAAAAAGAAAACAAGATGAGAGTGTTATTCGTCGTCGTAAATTAAGAAAAGGTGAATTCGTTTTTTAATCTAAGTTTCTAATATTTTAAAAATTATTTCGGCAAGCATAAGTAGCAATTAAATATGATCTACTTAAATATGACTTACTTAAATTTGCTTCGCAAATTTAGTTTTAATATTGAATTGCTTCGGGCGAAGTAAATTCGCCCATCCGCAATGAGTTTTTTTACTTAAATTTGACCCACTTAATTTGACCTACTTAAATTTGCTTCGCAAATTAAGACTTACTTCAGGCTGAAGCCCCCCTTGAGGGCTTGTCAGCCCCTACATTAATAAAAAAACTTCGGTAAGACCTCCCAGCCATAACTCACCCCTTGAGGAGTTGAGTTCGTACGAACAAGCCTTTAGTGGTCAGTAAAGGCTTAAGGAGGAAGGTTGTGGGGTTACTTGTGTAAAAAAAATAGCCTAAACGGCTATTTTAAGCAAATAACCGGGATTAGGAGCGAATGCGACGCAATCCCAGGGGCGAGTAGTCTTCGAAATCAAAATTTTAATTTTCAATTGAGAAAAGCGACGAAGCATTAAGAAAAAATGAAAAGATTTTCAAAAAAGACGATTTCTTGATTTTAAATTTTTTAAGCATTCCCCTCAC
>CAMCSJ010000051.1 GCA_945878005.1 Rickettsia typhi
CATGGGGTAATTGGTGCAATTGGGGTTAAGGATTTAATTATTGTCTCTTTAAAAGATGCTTTTTTAGTAGCCAATAAAAATAATGCTCAAGATGTCAAAAAACTTTTTGAAATTTTAGTTAATAATCATCGAGAAGAAGTTATTCATCATACCAAAATTCTTCGTCCTTGGGGAAGTTTTGAAACAATTGACTTGGGAACTAATTTTAAAGTAAAAAGAATTACCGTAAATCCTCAATGTTCATTATCGCTACAAATGCATCAACATCGCTGTGAACATTGGGTAGTAGTTAAAGGAAATGCAGTTGTTACTTGCGGAAATAAGATTTTAAATCTTAAAGAAAATGAATCGACTTACATTCCACTTGGCAAAAAACATCGCTTAGAAAATAAAGGAAAAAATCTTTTAGAAATTATTGAAGTGCAAACTGGTAATTATCTAGGAGAAGATGATATTGTTCGCTTCGAAGATAAATATGGCAGATAAATTTTTCAAAAAAATATGACTGAATTTTTAATAATTTTTCATCAGCAATTAAAAATTCTTTTTGGAAATCCTCGAAATTTTTTAAATAATATTTTATTTTATCTCTGCTTTATCGTAATTTTTTTTATTGTTTTAAAACCGTTATTAACCGTTAATTCTTCAGGGATTGCAAATAATTTTGGCTTTGGTTATTTACTAATTCCTGCTAGTTTTTTTGCAATGCTTACCTGCCTTCTTTCTACTGCAAATAATTTTTTAAATGAGGATTTTTCAGATGGAACAATTGAGCAAATGGCTATTAATTGTAAAAATCTAGAAATATTTATTTTTGCCAAAATGCTTGCCAATTGGCTTAATGGGAGTTTTATTTCCGGAATTTTTGCAACTTTAATCGGAGTAATTATCGGTTATGAGATAAATTTTTTATGGCATTTTCTGATAGTTTTTTTATTAACTAGCTTTGTAATAAGCAATATTTACTGCCTTTGTGCAAGCCTTGCTATTCTTGGAGGATCAACTGCATTAATTGCCTTTATCGCTTTACCGTTAATATTACCTGCAATTCTATTTGGATCTCTGGCAATTTATGATGATTTCCATCTTAATTTAAAAATTCTTTTAGCGTTAAATATTTTTCTAAATCCATTGATAATCTATGCTAGCTCAGCAATTACTAAAATTGCTTTGGATTAAAATTATAAATCTTTAACATTGGTGAAATATTGCATATTATTATTGTAAAATATTTATTTTAAAGATTACAACCTAAAATTATTTATTTTAACATTTTACAATAGAAATAGTTTTTTATGTTTGTAAATATTCAATTATAATTTGACCAATTCCTACCGATTCACCTTCTTTAAATTTAATTTTAGAAATTTTAACATCATGATCACTACGAATAATATTTTCCATTTTCATTGCTTCAATTATGACTAATTCCTGCCCTGCTTTAATCTCTTGACCTTCTTCAACTTTAAAGCGAATAATCTTCCCAGTGATTGGAGAAGTAAGATTGGTTGGCTTAGCATTTTTAATAATTTTAGGCATGAATTTATTTAATTCTGCAATTCTTGGTGAAAATACACTCACAAATGCATCTAGTCCAGAACATTGTAAAAGATAACTTCCCGTATTATTATTTTCACGAATTTTAACGCCAATATTTTTTTCATTTACCATTCCACGGAAAAGTTTTTCACCATTATTCCAAGAAGTTTTAAGTTCAATTTCTTTTTTATCGCATTCGATTTTCAAATAATTTTCTTCATTTGCGATAATATTTACAAGATAATAATTTTCATCCATTCCAACAACCCAGCGATCAGAAATTTGTTTTTTACGATTACGCAATTGTCCATTAATTTTTGAATTTCTTTGATAATTTTTTAAAAATATTT
Organism: Rickettsia typhi; assembly: GCA_945878005.1. Taxonomy (GTDB): domain Bacteria; phylum Pseudomonadota; class Alphaproteobacteria; order Rickettsiales; family UBA1997; genus CAILUF01. Next base: position 1,890 of record CAMCSJ010000051.1, read on the forward strand.
GCATCGCAACTACTAACAAAACTTCTTTAATTTCAGTATCAAGTTCACTTCCCAAAAATCCTGCTGGAAATTCATTTTTAATAAAACTAGTTGATAAATCTCCCTTAATAAATTTTTCATTTTTCATGATTGTTTCAAGAAAACTGATATTGTGAGAAACTCCTCCAATAGCATAGCTTCCTAGTGCATGTCTCATATGTTCAATTGCTTCAGCTCGATTACTTCCATATGAACATAGTTTGGCAATCATCGCATCGTAAAACATGCTAACTTCTCCACCTTCATAAACACCCGAATCAACTCGAATATTTTCATTTTCTTCAGGCTCAATGTAAAGATTAATTCTTCCTGAGGAAGGCAGAAAACCTCGAGCTGGATCTTCAGCGTAAATACGCGATTCAATAGCCCAACCATTGAGCTTGATGTCTTCTTGCTTAAATGGTAATTTTTGATCAAGGGCAATTTTAATCATCAATTCAACAATGTCCAAACCCGTAACTAATTCAGTAACGGGATGCTCAACTTGAAGTCGAGTATTCATTTCTAAAAAATAAAAATTTTTATTTTTATCCATGATATATTCAACAGTTCCTGCAGAATGATATTTGACTTTTTGAGCTAATGCCTTGGATTGTTCATACATTTTTTGACGAGTTTTTTCATCTAAAAATGGACTTGGAGCTTCCTCGATAACCTTTTGATTATTTCGCTGAATTGAACATTCTCTTTCTCCCAAGCAAACAATATTGCCATGTTTATCGGCAAGAACTTGAATCTCAATATGCCTAGGATTTTCAATAAATTTTTCAATAAAAACTCGATCATCAGAAAAGCTATTTCTTGCTTCATTGGAAGCGGATAAAAATGCCTCGGAAATTTCATCAACAGAATTAACAATTCTCATTCCTTTTCCACCTCCACCTGCAGATGCTTTAACCATTACAGGAAAACCGATTTGTTGAGCAACTTCAATTGCCTCTTTAGCATCTTTAATAACTCCAAGATGACCCGGAACTGAACTAACCTTTGCTTCCAAGGCAATTTTTTTAGATTGAATTTTATCGCCCATCATTTCGATCGAATAAACTGATGGTCCAACGAAGATTACTCCTGATTTGGCTAAAGCTTCAGCGAAATTTCGATTCTCTGATAAAAATCCATATCCCGGATGAACCATGGTTGCACCGGTTTTTTTAACCGCTCCAAGAATTTTATCAACATTTAAATAACTTTGCGAAGATGGCGATGCACCGATATTTACTGCTTCGTCAGCCATTTGAACAAAAAGTGAATTTATATCCGCATCAGAATAAATTGCGACAGTTTTGATACCCATCTTACGACAAGTTTTAATAATTCGACAAGCGATTTCACCGCGATTGGCAATTAACAATTTATGCATGTGCTTTAAAAATTGATTTAAAAATTATAAGTTAATCAACATTAACAAGATCTTTGAAATATTGATTAACATGGATTGACAACAGATTTTCTAACATTAAAATTTTAAAAATTAATATCAACAATCTAATTTAAAAATTTAATTTATTAACTATCAACTTAATGATTAACTTTAAACTTTTTAAATTCTATCAAAAATAAATTAAAATAATCAAACCAAATTTCATGAAAATTTTTGATTTTGCTAGATTAATTCGCTTAAATCAACCAACGGGGATTTGGCTGTTATTCATTCCATGCTTACTAGGCATTGCCTTATGTTTAAAAATTTATCAACTTGATTTTGATTATTCGATTGCAAAAATTATTGGTTATTTTTTTCTGGGATCTATTTTGATGAGATCAGCTGGATGTATAATTAACGATCTGCTGGATATTAAATTTGATAAAAAAGTTTTACGAACCAAAAATCGTCCATTGGCAAGTAATAAAATTTCTAAAACTCAGGCGATTATTTTGCTTATCAGCCTTCTTTGCCTTGGTTTTTTGATTCTTATTCAATTTAATTTTTCAACAATTTTAAGTGGAATATTTTCATTATTTTTGATATTCACTTATCCGTTAATGAAAAGATTTTTTAATCTTCCGCAATTTTACTTAGGAATAACTTTTAATTTTGGAATATTGATGACAAATTTAGCGATTATTGAAAAAATTCATCCTTCGATTTTTTTATTATATTTCGCATGTATTTTGTGGACTTTAATTTACGATACAATTTATGGATTTCAAGATATTGAGGATGACTTACGAATCGGCATAAAATCTAGCGCAATTACCATTAATAAATTTTTTAAAAATCCAAAGTTAGTTTTATATATTTTAAATATTGTAATTATTTTTTCTTTAATTCTCATAGGAATTATTCATAATTTTAAAAATATTTTTTTTGCAATAATTTTAATTTCGGCAATTTTTTCTTTTAGTAAAATTTTTAGTTGCGATTTAAAAAATCCCAAAAATTGTTTAAGATTTTTTAAGCAAAATGTTTTTTTTGGTTGTATTATTTTAACCGCAATAATTTCTGGATAATGAAAATTGGAATATTAGGAGGAAGCTTTAATCCAGTACATTTAGGGCATATGCACTTAGCGAATTTAGCGATTACTAAATTACAACTTAATCAATTATGGTTAATTCCAACCAATTATAATCCACTTAAAAATAAATCTGATTATTTATCACTTGATCAAAGAATTTCTCAATGCCAAGAAATAGCAAAAAATTATCCAAAAATTTATGTTAAAAAATTTAGCGAGATTTATACAATTGAACTTATCGAAAAACTAAAGAATAAATATCCTAATTATCAATTTTATTTGATAATGGGAGCGGATAATTTTGAAAATTTTCATCGTTGGAAAAATTTTTCTAAAATAATTAAAATGATTTCAATAGCAATTTTTTCCAGAAATAATTATTTGCTAAAACTCAGCAAGAGCAAAGCTTGGAATCGATATTATCAACAAAAATTAGTCGATAAAAATAAATCAAAAAATTATTCTAATGATTTTAAAAATAATATTTTTGATAATAAAATTAAATTTCAAAATTCATTTTTAAGTGAATTTAAAAATCAATATTTTAATAATAAAATTTTGCAAAATTCCCCACATAAATTGTTAAATAAATCACCAAATAAATTGCCAAAATTTTATATTTTTCACGCCAAAAATTTTAACATTTCATCAACAAAAATTCGCGGGGCAAAAATTCGTGTGGCAAAAATTCGCGAAGAAAAAATTCGCGAGGATTTAACTTCCCAATCTTTGTAATTTATAAATTTATTAGAAATATTTATGCATGATTTTATTGTCGATAGCCATTGTCATCTTGATTTGATTGAAGAAAAAGGAATTACCCTTTCTGAAATTTTAGCAAATTGTCAAAATAGCCAAGTATCAATTCTGCAAACAATTTGTACCAAGCTCGAAGATATCGATAAATTATTAAATTATTGCCAAGCTAATTCGCAGATTTATTGCTCAATTGGCATTCATCCTTGCAATGTTTCCGATTTACAGCAAGTTCAAGCAGATTATTTGGTAAATTTATCAAAAACCAATTCTAAAATTATTGGAATTGGTGAAACTGGTTTAGATTTTTTTCACGATCTAAAATTTATTGATTTACAAAAATCGATTTTTTTAGAGCATATTAGAGCATCTAGAATTACTCAATTACCATCAATAATTCATAGTCGAAATGCTGATGAACAAATGGCAGAAATTTTAATTGCTCAACAAAAAATTGGTTATTTTCCAGCTCTTCTTCATTGCTTTAGTAGTTCATATCAACTTGCAAAAATTGCCATTGATTTAGGAATTTATATTTCAATTTCAGGAATTGCAACTTTCAAAAACGCTCATGAACTTCGCGAAATAATCAAAAAAATTCCTTTAGAATTTTTACTAGTTGAAACCGATTCTCCTTATTTAGCACCCGATCCATTTCGAGGTCAAGTAAATCAACCTTCAAATACTCGTTTAGTTGCTCAATTAATCGCTGATGTTAAAGGCTTGGATCTCACAAAAGTTATCGATCAAACTACTCAAAATTTTTTGAAAATTTTTACCCGAGTTAAAATTTAATTTTTTATATTTAAAAATTTTAAAATAGTTAATTTATTTTTTTTCTAGGAGTTTCTAATTTTCTTAATAATTTTATTTTAGAACAAATTAATTTTTTTATTTATTCAATTTCATTTTAACTTTAATGATTAAATTTTTTTCTTAATTTTAAAAAAATTGATTTGAATAAAAACTATTATAAAAAATGAAATCTTCAGCTTGCAAAAATTATCGATCAAAAAATGCCTTTTCATTAATTGAATTATCCATCGTGATTCTAATCGTTGGAATATTGATTGCAGGAGTTACTTCTTCTTCGCGATTAGTAAAAAGAATGAAAGTTATCACTGCTCAAAATTTAACTCAGAGCTCTCCAGTTCCATCAATCAAAGATCTTTCAGTTTGGTATGAAAGTACTTTGGATAAAAGTTTTGTTGATAGTGAAGAATCTGATGGAACTCCAATAACCACTTGGTTTGACAATAATATCCAATCTTCTTTTAAATATGATTTTAAGCAAGCAACAGTTGCTAATCAACCCAAATATAGCGAAGGAATTATTAATAATTTACCTGCGATTAGATTTGATGGAACGGATGATTTTATGGTTGCAAATTCGGTTGGAATTAATGGCAAGGGATTTAGTGCGTTTGTTGTTGGACAGAGATTAGCTTATCCAGGAACATGGCAGACTTACCTCACTGGCCTTGCTCCATCACATAATGATGATTGCATATCCGGATCTTTTATAATGTTTGCTGAATGGACTTCAGCTTTTGGATCATGCTTCAACAATAATCAATGGACTTATAGCAATATCGCCCATCCAGGAAATGGAACTCCTTACATCTACGATCTAGTTGTATCCCCAACCAATAATTCGGTTTATTTTAATGGAGCAAATGTCACCTCCACTAATTCAACTTTTACTTACAGCTTTGATTCGCTTCGAATAGGTTGTCGATTTTCCAATGGAAATGGCAATTTCTTAAATGGCTATATTTCAGAAATCATTATTTATTCTCGAGCATTAAACACTGAAGAGCGTAAGTCAGTCGAATCATATCTTAGCAAAAAATATTCGATAAAAATTGTATAAATAGAAATTTATAAAATAAATTAACTAAATATTTTTAAATAGTTAGGAAATTTATTTATTGCTAGAAATTAAAAACTAAAATTAAAACTTACTCAAATGAAAAATTTTCATAAAATTCGCCAAGGATTTTCTTTAATAGAATTATCTATTGTTATTCTAATTGTTGGAATATTAATTGCGGGAGTAACATCTAGCTCTAGATTGGTTAAAAGAATGAAAATTACCACTGCTCAAAATATCACTCAAAGCTCTCCCGTTCCATCAATTAAAGATCTTTCAGTTTGGTATGAAACAACCATGGATGGAAGTTTGTTAGATATTGAAAAATCCGATGGAACTCCAATCACCATTTGGTATGATGGCAATTTGCAATCTTCTTTTAAATATGATTTTAAACAAGCTACCCTTGCTAATCAACCCAAATATAGCGATGGGATTATTAATAATTTACCTGCGATTAGATTTGATGGAGTTGATGATTGTATGGTAGCAAATTCGGTTGGCTTTTCAGGCAAGGGAATGACTGCATTTCTGGTAGGACAAAGAGTTGCATTTGGAGGTTATACCAGAGTTGGTATGCTTGCAGGACTTGGACCTTCTCCGCAAAATGATGATTCTGCAAGTGGATCATTTGTTGCATTTGCAGATTTCGGAACTGTTTTTACTTCGGGTACAAATCTTCGTAACGGACCAAATTCACCTCATCCAGGAAATGGAACTCCTTACATTATGGGCGATGTTTTTACGGGATTGACAAATACCATGTATTATAATGGAAGTCCTTCTACTGAAGCATCTCAAGTAACTAGTTTTTTAGTAGATTCTTTAAGAGTAGGTTGTAATTATTTTAATACAAATACCGCATTTCACAATGGCTTCATTGCCGAAATAATAATTTACTCACGAGGCTTAAACACTGAAGAGCGTAAATCTGTTGAAGCTTATTTAAGTAAAAAATATGCTATTAAATTATTATAACTTATTTTAATTATTATTAATTAACAATAATGGTTAATTAAAATTATTTTTTTAATTATGCCAATTATGTTAGAAATTTAATAAATTTTATTTTGCTAAATCAATAATTTCTTCGATTAATTTTTTTTGTATTGATGATTTGCGATAAGATATTGCAATTGATCGCGATGGAGCATTGATAATTTTTACATAAGAAATTTTATCATCACTACGAACTGCAATTTGTGGAATTAAAGTAATACCATTTCCGCATGCAACCATTTGCCTGAGTGTTTCTAAGCTAGATGCTTTAAAATCTTTCTTTTCAAAAGCATTAACCATTGAACAGATTTCTAGAGCTTGCTCTCGTAAACAATGGCCATCTTCCAAAAGCATTAATTCTTGATTTTGCAATTCTTTAATATTGATCTTTGATTTCTTGGCAAGCTTATGATCAAGCGGAGTTGCTAATAAAAATTCTTCACTAAAAATTTTTTTGGAAATTAAATTTTCATCCTTAATTGGCAAGGTAAGTAAGCATAAATCCAATTGAGCATTTTTTAATTTTAATATTAGATCTTCACTTTTTTCTTCAATTAAAAAAATTTTTAAATGAGGAAATTTTTTATGAATATTTTTGACAAATTTTGGTAAAAAATATGATGCAATAGTTGGAAATGCACCGATTTTGATTTCACCTCGATATGGATCTTTGGAATTTTTGGCAAGAAGTTTTATTTCCTCGGATTCTTGTAAGATAATTTCGGCTTTTTTGATAATTTCCGCTCCAATTGGAGTAATTAAAAAATTCTGCTTATTTCTTTCAAATATTTCAACCCCTAACTCTTCTTCAAGCTTTCTAATCTGCATACTTAGAGCTGGTTGACTAACAAAAACTTTACTTGAAGCACGAGAAAAATTTTTTTCACGCGCAACTTCTACGATGTATTTTAGATCTCGAATGTTCATAAGCAAAACTTATAAGAATGATTAAATTAATATATTATACTTATTAAAAATATTTCTAATATTATAAAGATTAGATTTAAGAAATTAAATCTTTTTTATAAATTAAACAGGAGAAAATATGTTAAAAATAAAGGATAAATTTCCACAATTTAATGGCAAGGCAGTTATTGGAAATGATATAAAAAATGCTTTCATCAATCTTTCTAATCAGGATTTTAATGATAAATGGCTGGTAATGTTTTTTTGGCCAAAGGATTTTACTTTTGTATGTCCAACTGAAATTGCAGAATTTGGAAAATTAAATTCGCAATTTGAAGATCGTGACGCAAAAATTGTTGGGGTAAGTACTGATTCAGAATTTACTCATTTAGCTTGGAAAAATCACAAGGAAGAATTAAAAAATTTACCTTTCCCAATGTTTGCAGATATAAAACGCGAATTATCATCTGCTTTAGGAATTATTGATGATGAAGAAGGAGTTTGTCAAAGAGCAACTTTCATTGTTGATCCTGATGGAATAATTCGTTTTATCTACATTACCGATTTAAATGTTGGAAGAAATCCTGCGGAAGTTTTACGAGTTCTTGATGCGCTTCAAACCGATGAATTATGTCCTTGCAACTGGAAAAAAGGAGATGATGTAATATCGATTTAAAATCAAAATAACTAACAAAATTTCAAGGTGAAGAATTAATTTTCTTCACCATAACTTCAAAAAAAATATTATGGAAAATCAAATAAATCAATTACCCGAATATGGTAAAGATATCAAAATTAATTTACAAAATTTATTGGGTGAGCAAAATCAAATGCTGACAAATACTCAAATTTTAGGAACTGCTTTGGCATGTTGTTATGCAACCAAAAATTTAGAGCTTATAAAAATTATTGGCAGTGAAGTAAAAGATAAATTAACGACCGAAGAAATTAATGCCGTAAAAATTGCAACTTCATTAATGGCAATGAATAATATTTATTACCGCTTTACTCATTTGATAGAAGATAAGGAATATTTGCAAATGCATACTGGACTAAGAATGAAAATGCTAAATGAACATAAAATTGATAAAAATAATTTTGAAATTTTTTCATTAGCAATATCGATTATAAATGGCTGTGGAATGTGTATTGATGCTCACTCTAATCAATTAACAAAACATGGAATCACCAAATCGCAAATCCAAATAATTGCCAAAATTGCATCGGTAATTAATGCGTGGAGTCAAATTTTAACTATTGAAAATTTTAGTTAATTTGATTTTAATTATATGCTTCAACAACCATAAATTAATAGGTTGAAAACATTAAAATCTAATTTGTTATTCTTATTAAATGGTAGTAAATTTTTTACAAAATTATTAATTTTTATTGCGAAAATAAAGTAAAAATTCTTTATTTTTGGTAATAATTTTGGAATTCTTTTGCTATCATTTCTAATAAAATAATTTCTTATTTGCAAATTTGTAGAATGTTTTTTCTTGTAATTTTTGGGATTTTTATTTAAGTAAATATTCTTAAAAATTATTGATTTATTATTATCGTAATGAATTTTATTATTTTTTAAATGTGTTAATAAAATTATAACCAAAATTGTTATATTTTTTTTCATATATTTTGTTTGATGGCCTTAATCAACTAAAGCCTTAATAGAATTGCAAAGCACTATGAGATTATCGACAACAACAATTTTGGATAAGTGACGCAGAATTTAATGCAACGCCCCCATTTCCCAAACATTAAATCACTAATCTCTCACGAATAATCATTGTTGAATGTTAAAGTAAAAATTCACAAAATATAATCACCACCATGCTAATTCGCGTGAAACTAATTTTTGCTATTATGCAAGTGAACATATT
>CAMCSJ010000052.1 GCA_945878005.1 Rickettsia typhi
CAATTATAAATTTAATGGTTTGATATCTACAAATTATCAAAAATTAATGTTATTAGCTAATAAAGAAATAGTTATATACAAACAAGAAACACCAGAACTTATAGAATCTGTTGTAAATTTATTAACAATTAATCGTGAAATTTCTGAATCAGATAGAGATCCTCAGCAATTAAATATTTTAAAAATTAATGGATTAGAAATTTCAGTTAATCATTTAGGTTTAAAAAATATTTTAAGCAAAATAAAAATCTCCCAAGCTGATAGTCCTAAAAATTCAGGTTGTGCTTCTTGCTTTACAAGAGTTTTTAGAGCAAAAGAAAGTTTTAATGATTATTTGTTAAGAACTAATCCTGAATTATCTCAAGAACTTAATGAATTTCTTGCCAGAAATGATTCGACTTCAGCAAAATCTTTAAATGCCAATAATTTTATCGAAGGTATCAATTCAAATGGACCTGAAAATCCCAGAAGCGATACTAAAAATCCATCATCTATTGGAGTTGGGCAATCAAGAAGATTAGATGCTCTTATGCTTGGAGCATGATAAATCAGATTACCATAAAATTAAAAATAATTTTAAACTTTTAAATAAAATTAAAAAAACATTTGACGCTTGGAAAAATTATTGTAAAATATTAAAAATTAAATATGAGTTTTTTATTAAAAATTGTTGAACTTCAACATTTTGCAATAAAAACTAATAAAATTTTTAATAATTAACAAATTATATGTCTATTGAAATTAAAGTTCCAGCCCTTGGAGAATCTGTCTCGGAAGCATCTATTGCTAAATTGCATGTTAAAGCTGGAGATTCAGTTAAAGCCGATCAATTGATTTTAGAACTCGAAACCGATAAGGTAACTCTTGAGGTTAATGCTCCATCCGCAGGATCGATTAGTGAATTAAAAGTAAAAGAAGGTGATAATGTTAAAGTTGGAGATATTGTTGCGTTAATGGTTGCAGGAAATTTTGATTCAACAATTGTTATAAAAACCGATTCACAACCAAGCCAATCAAACTCTGAAAATTCTCAGTCAAACCCGATTTCATCAAATAATAATTTATCACCTGCTCCAAAAAAATTAGTTGCTGAAAATAATGTTGATACTAGTAAAATTAACGGATCAGGAAAAGATTATCGAATCACCAAAGGAGATGTTTTAGAAGCAATTTCTAATCCTCAACAAAATAATAATTCCAGCGTAACTACTTCAAGCGTAAGCTCCAATTCATCTAAACCAACTCAACGAGTTAAGATGTCTAAACTTCGCCAAAAAATTGCTCAAAGATTAAAAGAGTCACAAAATACCGCAGCAATTTTGACTACTTTCAACGAAGTTGATATGAGTTCAATCATGACAATTCGTAGTGATTACAAAGAAATTTTTGAAAAAAAACATGGGGTAAAATTAGGATTTATGTCCTTTTTTGTTAAAGCATGTGTAGTTGCACTAAAAGAAATTCCTGCAATTAATGCCGAAATTGATGGTGATGAAATTATTTACAAAAATTTCTACGATATTGGAGTTGCAGTTGGATCTCCGCAAGGATTGGTTGTTCCTGTGCTTCGCGATGCTGAAAAATTAAATCTTGCTCAAATTGAAAAAGGCATTGCAGAGCTTGGGGTTAAAGCTCGTGATGGAAAATTAACAATTGGCGATCTTACGGGTGCAACCTTTACCATCTCCAATGGTGGAGTTTATGGCTCATTAATGTCTACTCCAATCATTAATCCTCCACAATCTGCAATTTTAGGAATGCATAAAATTCAAGAAAGAGTTATGGTTATCAATGGCGAAATGAAAATTAGACCAATGATGTATCTTGCACTTTCTTACGATCATCGCATTATTGATGGTAAAGAAGCGGTAACCTTTTTAGTGAGAATTAAAGAATTATTGGAAGATCCTCGTAGATTAGTGATGGATATTTAAGTTTTTTAAATTTTTTTAGAATAGTTATTGGATTTTTTAGAATTAAAATTATTGAATAATTAAAACTAAATTTAAAATAACTATTTAAAAAATATGAAGCAGATTTTTATTGATAATCAACAAGCAATGATTGAGTTTTCTCAAAAAATTAGCAATGAAATTATTGAAAATTTTGATAATAAAAACTCCATTAAAACTATCGCTTTATTTGGAACTCTTGGAGTTGGGAAAAGTTTTTTTGCTAAACATTTTATTAATAATCTTCAAGAGAAAAAAACGGAAATTTTAAGTCCAACTTTCAACATTGTTAGTAGTTATAATTCAAAATTTGGAGAAATTTTTCATCTAGATTTATATCGCCTTAAAAATGCTAATGAACTTGAAAACATTGACTTCTTTTCCATTGTAAATCATAATATAACTTTGATTGAATGGCCTGAAATTGCTAAAGATTTTTTACCGAAAAATTATTTATCACTCACCATTGAAACTATATTTTGTGAAATTAACGAAACTGATTTTAACATTAATTCACAACGAAAAATAACCTTAGAACATGTCACAAAATTATAATTTTATTGTTGAAGAAAGTGAAGTTGGACTTCGTCTTGACAAATTCCTTGCTCAAAAGTTTGCGGTTTTTAAAAGCGAAATAACTCGTAGTAAAATTCTCGATTTAATCAATAATCACAAGGTTCAATCTTTGGAAAATAAAGAATTATCAGCTTCACAAAAAGTTAAGATAAATCAACAATTCTCAATAACTATAGAGAATAATAAACCTAATCACTTAAAAGCTACTAAAATTAATTTTAACATAATTTTTGAAGATGATGATTTATTGGTGATTGATAAACCTGCTTATTTAACGGTTCACCCTGGGAATGGCAATCAAGAAAATACTTTGGTTAACGGATTGTTATTTAGTCATCAAGATAAATTATCGCAAATTAGCGGAGAATTTCGTCCCGGAATTGTTCATCGTCTTGATAAGGATACTAGTGGATTAATGCTAGTTGCTAAAAATGATTTTACCCATCTTAAGCTTAGTCAAATGCTTAAAGATCGCGAAGTTAAAAGACATTATTTAGCTTTTATTTTTGGAGTTATGAATCCCGCAAAAGGTATCATCAATGAAAATGTCCAAAGATCGAGAGCTAATCGCCTAAAAATGCAAATCTCCAAAACTGCCAAAAGAAACGCTATTACCCATTACCAAACCAAGGAAATTTTTGCAAATAATTTAGCAAGTCTTGTTGAAGCTAAACTTGATACGGGAAGAACTCATCAAATTCGCGTTCACTTTGAAGCTAAAAAACATTCTTTGATTGGTGATCAACTTTATAATTCATGCAAAAAAAATCCTCCTTCAAATCTCAAAGAATCATTAAAAAAATTACTTAGCAATTTTCCAAGACAAGCTCTTCATTCATATAAAATTGAATTTACTCATCCAAGAACTAATGAGAATCTTTGTTTTGAAATCCCCTTCCCTGCTGATTTAGCAGAGCTTCACGAGGAACTTAAAAATGGCTAAAAACTCAAATCAAATTGTGATTATATCTGGAGCAACTTGCACCAATAAATCTCAACTGGCTTGCGAATTTGTCCTAGATTTTGCAATTCAAAAAAGAGGAGCAATTATTAATGCTGATGCCTTTCAAGTTTATCAAGATTTAAAAATTCTTAGTGCTCAACCAAGCGAAATTCAACAAGCTTCAGTGGATCATTATCTTTATTCCTGCTTAGAATATCATGAAAAATGTGATGTGGTATTATGGCTGAAAATGGTCAAGGATAGTGTTGAAAAAATTATCAATAAAAATCAAATTTCCGTGATTACGGGAGGAACTGGACTTTACATTTCCAAGTTAATTGATGGAATTTCGCTAATGCCTAAAATTACCATTGAAGCAAAAGAGCAAGCTCAAAAGCTTTTTTTAGAATTAGGATTTAATCAATTTCAAAAACAATTTGGCAATGAGAAAATTATTGATAAACAAAGATTAATTCGAGCTTGTGAAATCTTGCTTAGCAGTGGTAAAGATATTGGTTATTGGCAAAAACAACCAACCCAAAAAATTTTCCCCGATGCAAAATTTATTCATGTTAATCTCAATTTAGATCGCAAAATAATTTATCATAATTGCAATCAAAGATTAATTAAAATGCTAGAAAATGGAGCGATTAAAGAGGTTGAAGATTTTATGCAAAAAACTAATGATGATAATTTGGCAATTTGCAAAACCTTGGGATATTATGAAATAAAGGCTTATTTACAAAAAGGAATTTCTTATCAAGATATGCTAGAAATAATTCAGAAAAAAACTCGTAACTATGCCAAGCGTCAACTCACTTGGTTTCGTCATCAATTTGAAGAAATTAATTTTTTTGAAAATATTCAATTAGCTAAAAAATTTCTCAATCAAAATTTTTAAAAATTTTCAAAATAATTTTTGACAATTTTTTTTAAAAAAATAATGATTAATCATAAAAAATTCAATTATTTTAAAAATGAAATTTAATGATTTAGGATTTATTATTGGCATTAAAAATTATGGCGAAAAATCTGCGATCGTCAAAATTGTTTCAAAGGAAAATGGCATTTGTCGAGCATTTGTTAAATCAAGCAAGTCTAAGTCTAACAATGCAATTTTACAAATTGGCAATTTAGTTTCTTTTACCTATTCAACCAGATTAGAAGAGAATCTTGGAAATTTTTCACATCTTGATTTGATTAATTGCAATGCGATAAATTTCATGTTCAACAAAGTAAATCTTGATTGCGTTCAATCAATATTTACAATAGTTGATGAACTATTTTTAGAACGCGATCCTTGTCAATTACTTTTTAAGAATATTGAAGATTTTCTAACATTCCTTAATAATGATCAACAAGATACCAATAAAGTTATTGCTAAATATATCAAACTTGAATTAAGCATTTTAGAAATTTTAGGATATGGATTAGATTTATCTTCCTGCGTAGTATCAAATTCTCGAGTTAACTTAGCATATATTTCACCGAAATCAGCTAGAGCAGTAAGCCTAGAATCTGGATTACCTTATGCCAATAAATTACTAAAATTACCTCAATTTTTACTAAATGATAATTGCGAATTAACTGAAGAAAATTGTCAAGAATCGTTAGAAAATTCACCTAATCTTGCTAATAATTTAGCGAATAATTCTGAAAATATTTTTCTTTCGCAAAATCTTTTAGATGGGCTTGAGTTAAGCGAATTTTTTATAAAAAAATTTTTATTTACCGAACAATTTACTACAAAATTATTTTTTAGAAATAATATCAAAAAATCATTACTTAAAAAAATTAATTCATAATTTTTTTAATCTTAATTAAAAGATTATTTTACCAATCCACTGAGAAATTTTTATTAGATCTCCAAAAAATAAACATATCAAAGTTGACATGCACATTGCAGGAGCAAAAGGAAAGGTTTCGTCTTTTTTAATCTTCTGCCAAGCCAAGCCAAATATTGCTCCAATGATTCCCGTAATCATCATAAATGCAATAAAATTATTTAATCCTAGTAAAATTCCTGCGATAAAGAAAAACTTTAAATCATCAATTCCAATCGCTTCAATTCCTCCTGCATAATAAAAAAATAACCACAACCCAATTCCAAAAATAACATAAACAAATCCGTTTGCCAATGCATTTATTAATGAAAAATTATCATTATTAAAAACCACTAATAATCCAACGAATATTGTTAAAATATATTGCATTATATCAGGAATAAAATAATGCTCCAAATCAACTATTATCATAGCAAAAAGCATTGAAGAAATCGCCAAATATAATAGCATTTTATTGTTGATTTCTTTATTTAAAATAAAATAGACTAGCAAAAACATTGCCAGAAAACTTATTTCAATTAACGGATATCTTATGGAAATTTTAGCATGACATTTTGTGCATTTTCCAAACTGAATAAACCACGAAATTAAAGGGATTAAATTAATCGCCTTCAAGGAAACTTGGCAATTAGTGCATTTTGATCTGGTAAAAATCAATGGTTGTTTAGTGGCAAGTCGATAAGTAAATAGACTTGTAAAACTTCCCATTGCTAGTCCTGCAAGACCTATTAAAAACACTTGCATTTGCGATGAAAGTAAAAGAAAAATATTATTTTGCATAGTTGCAATTAAAGTTTGATTTGAAATTATTAAATTAATTTTATATTTTATTTAAAAGAAAAATGAATTTTTTGTCAAAATTTTTTATTAAATTTTTTAGCGTTATTGCTTTACTGCTAGTTTTTGGTTGTGGACAAAAACCAGCCAAAATAGTAAATCGCTCTAAAGTTTTATACAATAAAACCAATCAATTTAATCTTGATAAATATCAAAATTATTCTAAAAAAACTTCTAAAAAAAATTCTCAAAAAATCCCTAATGAAGAAAATAAAGAATTAAATTTATCAGAAAATAACCACGGAAATAAAATATCGCCAAATCAAGATTCAGTTGATTCTTCCTCAAATCATAAATCGAAAAAAAATCCTTCCCAAAATATTGAAACCAATTCACATAATTCTCAAGAAGATTCAACAAAAAATCCTAAAGATCCACAAAATCTCAAAAATTCTAAAGAAGCTATTGCGAAAGAAATTATTATCGAAAATTCTGATCAAACCATTTATGATATCGCTAAAAAACATCAAATTTCAATTCGTGAAATTATCGATTTCAATAATTTAAAAGCACCATATAAACTAAAAAAAGGTGATCATCTTTTAATTCCCAAAGCTCAATTTCATTTCGTTAAAAAAGGTGAAACTTTATTTTCAATTTCACGATTATATAACATGAAAATTGAAGAAATTATCTCAGCTAATTCCTTAATTAAACCTTACGGAATCAAAGTTGGAAATAAATTACAAATCGCTAATTTAACAATTAGCAATTCACCAAATAAAATCAAAAATAATTCCCAGAATTCCCAAAATTCTGGCGAAAAAAATCATGAAAATGATAATTCCTCCCCCAAAAATATTGCTCAAAATAATTCTGAAAATTCCACTGAAAAATCTAGTGAAAATTCTAGAGAAAATTCCACTGAAAATTCTACCAAAAATAATTCTCAAAACTTAACCAATCCTTCTAAATCAAATTCTAATTCTGCAAATAAAAATTTATTAGCCCAAGTAAAATCCCAAAATAATTTTACTAATAATTCTGCGAATAATTCTGCCAATAATTCCACAGATAATTCTTCGACGGATAATAATTCTGCCAATAATAACTCTGCGGATAATGAAGCCGATAATGATCAGTCTAATGATAAAAAAAATATTTTCTCTTGGCCAGTTCGTGGAGCAGTTATTTCAAAATTTGGTCCCAAAAAAGGTGGATTATATAATGATGGAATTAACATTAAAGCTCGGGAAGGTGCATCGGTAGGATCAGCAGAAGATGGGGTTGTTGCTTATGTTGGAAATGAACTTAAAGGCTATGGTAATTTGGTAATTATCAAACATTCCCAAGGCTGGATTACCGCTTACGCTCATCTCAAGGAATTTAATGTAAAACGAGGTCAAAAAATTTTGAAATCTCAAAAAATTGGCTTGGTTGGAAGCACTGGATCAGTAAGTTTTCCTCAACTTTATTTTGGACTTAGAAAAGGCAGAGAAGCTCTCAATCCTCAAAATTATCTAAAATCAACAAATTAACAATGTTTAAATTTTTCTCTAAAAGTAAAAAAAATCAAAATTTAAATAATAATTTTTCTTTAGCTGATTCGCTTAAGAAATTTTTTACTCACAAAAAACTTTCTGCAAATTTTCTAGAAGATCTTGAAGACCTTCTCATCATTAGCGATATTGGAGCTGAAGCCAGTGCTCAAATTATCAATAATTTTTCACAAACTAAATTTGTTAAAGATGTTGATCTTGAAACTATCAAAAAATTTCTTGCCAAGGAAATTGAAGAAATTCTTAAACCTTGCGAAACAAAACTTGAATTTGATGAAAATAATTTGCCAAAAGTAATAATTTTTAATGGCGTAAACGGAGCTGGAAAAACCACCACTATCGGTAAAATTTGTGCTAATCTTCGTTCCCAAAATAAAAAAATATTAATCAGTGCTTGCGATACCTTCCGTGCAGGTGCAACAGCGCAATTAGAAATTTGGGCAAAAAGAAATAATTGTGAAATTATCTTACCTCTTAAAGAAGCAGAAGAACCTGCTTCAGTTGCATATCGATCTTTAGAATATGCTCAAAAAAATCATTTCGACATCTTGTTAATTGACACCGCAGGAAGACTGCAAAATAAACAAAATTTGATGGATGAATTGAAAAAATTGAACAATGTTATAAAAAAACTCGACAATAATGCACCTCATTATAATCTTTTAATAATCGATGCTACAACTGGTCAAAATGCTCATAATCAACTTGAAATTTTTGATAAAACAATTGGCATTGATGGTTTAATTTTAACTAAGCTTGATGGCAGTGCAAAAGGTGGAATAGCAGTTGCATTAGCCAAAAAATATCGCAAAAAAATATTTGCTATTGGAGTTGGTGAGCAAATTGAAGATTTGCAAGAATTTAACGCCAAAGAATTTAGTGAAAATTTATTATCGATAAATTAGTTTAGTAAATCATATTATAATTTAAAAGAGTTTAACAATTTTAAATAATATTTAATACGCTTCAATATAATTTAAAAAATTAAAAATGTTTAGTAATTTACTTAGAAATTCAACAACAACTTCATCAAATGATGAGGATGAAGATAAAAAGAAGAAGCAAGCTTCTCTAGCTTCAACTGCTAGTTGTGGCGATAGCGAATTATCAACAAGAGGATATAAATTTAGCGAAGAAAAAGTTTCCAATATAATTGGATATTGCTTTGGAGGAGAGCAAAATAAAAAAGAATTAGATAAAATTATCGATCAATCTTCTCAAATATCTGACTTATCGCAAAGAAAAAAATATATCGAAGATGAAGTTAAAAATCATGCTAAAAAATTCGATGATGGAATTGCCACAGGCATGACAAATGGATTTGCCAATGCTCAAGAAATTTACAATAAAAAAATACAAGAAGGATCAATAAAGCCTCCCGAGCCAATTACCATTGAAAATGCTGGATCGAAATCCCAAGATGGCATGTTTGGCATAATGTCGAAAATTGGTTTAAATGTAAATTCAGATAATCTTACTACCACTTATTCACAAGGTCCAAATGGCAATCCCAAAGTTTATTGCATGTCATGGGTTAATCGACCAACTCCCGAAATGGCTGATTCAAAATCAAATCAAAATCAACTTGCCAATTTATATGGTCAAACTCTATCGGGTCAGGATAAAACTGATTTTGATAATGATATAAAACAACATCAAGTAAATGCCAAAAATGGCGATCCTAAAATGGATAAAAGTGAATTTATTAAAAAATCCAATGAATCTCACCAAGAATATTATCGACAAAGTGATCTAGAGTTAAAAGAAGCAGGATTAAGAAAAGCTTCAGAAATTGCAGGTCAAATGAATCCGTCATCAACTCCAGCAAGTCCTCAAACGAAATTTCAACAAAATACTTCACAAGCTAGGTCACCTTCAAATGAAAGATAATTCTAGTTAAAATAATTAATTTTTAAAATATTAACAAATATTTTAATTAGTTAAAAGTTAATAAAATTATTGAGATGTTAATAAAGTTATTGATTTAGAATAACAAATAACATTTAAAGTTTTGTTATCAATATTTCATTCTTTTTCAATATTAATTTTCAATAATTTTTGAAGAAAATTGGGGCTTTGGCTTACGCCCTTACAAATTTTCACAAGCTCACAAAAACCTTCGAGCACCTAGCTCCTTACATCCCTACAATTTCGCTAAATAGTCCCGAAGCTCTCGGGCTCTAAGCTCCCCCCTTGAGGGGGAGCAGATTTAGAAGGGCTTAACGGTAGTTAAGTCCTTCTAAATCGTGGGGGGTCGAAATATTAGAGATTCAGTGGATGTAGCAACATCTAAAAAACTGAAAAGAAAAATTTTTTTAAAAATGGCGATTTCTTGATTTAATTTTTAAACAAAAAAAATTTCCAAAAAAACCTCAAATTATTTTAAAAAAATCTTAATTTTTATTTAAAA
>CAMCSJ010000053.1 GCA_945878005.1 Rickettsia typhi
TCCTTTTTGAACCCATGAATTAACTCCAAGAATATCCGCTATTTCCTTGAATTGTTCATATTTAAGGATGATGGAATCATCAATTGCTAGACCTAATTTATCAATAACTTTATCTTGATTAATCTGTGATAATTTTTCTAAATCTTGATCATCAAGTAAAAAAATACTTTTTTTTCTATCATCAATTTCAACTTTTAAATCCTGATTAATTTCTACTGAAACTGGCTTTCCATTTCTTTCATAAATAAAAAAAATCTCAAATCCTTCATCTTTTAATTTAGCAATTATCAATGCTCTTTCATTTTTATCCCATAATCGAAAAATGGATTGATAATCTAAATAAATTTGTTTTTTTTGTAGTTCTGCACTAGGTGAAAATAGCGGTTGAAATCCTTGATTAGATTCAATTGCATCGGTTGAAGAAAATGGTGCACCTTGAGGAATATGACTAGAAGTGGATGATTTCTTTTTAAATAAATATTTTGGTAAGAGATTTTCAATCATTGTTAATAATAATTTTAGTTTAATATAAATCAAAAGGACTTTTTAACTTATACTCAATTAAAATGCAAATTAACTAATTGGAATTTAATAATTTATTTTAAATAAATCTAAAATGATAAGATTTCATTAAATGAAATTATAAGATTTATTAATCGAGTTTAACCTGCTAAATTATAGCTCAATGCCATAATTCACTAAACTTTATTAACATAAACTTGCGATCCCATTTCACGAAATTTCTCACTCATTTCATCCATACCTTGCTTAACAATTTCATTAGCTGAAATATTGGCTGAAATATTGATTTCATTGCTTTTATCGGTATTTTTATCAGAGTTTTTATCGGGGTTTTTGTTGTCGATATTATCTTGTTGATTTTTCGCATAATCGCGAACCTCTTGGGAAATTTTCATCGAACAAAATTTTGGTCCACACATCGAACAAAAATGCGCAAGTTTCGCACTCTCTTTAGGAAGAGTTTCATCGTGATAAGATCTTGCCATTTCGGGATCTAAACTCAAATTAAATTGATCTTCCCAGCGAAATTCAAATCGAGCTTTCGACAATTCATCATCATGTAATTTGGCAAGTTTATTTCCCTTAGCTAAATCAGCAACATGCGCTGCAATTTTGTAAGTTATTACCCCTGCCCTAACATCATCCTTATTTGGCAAACCTAGATGTTCCTTGGGAGTCACATAGCAAAGCATCGCAGTTCCAAACCAGCCAATCATGCTTGCTCCAATTCCTGAAGTGATATGATCATAGGCTGGAGCGATATCGGTAGTTAATGGTCCAAGCGTATAAAATGGAGCTTCATGACATAGCTTGAGTTGTTTATCCATATTTTCTTTGATCATATGCATCGGGACATGTCCTGGTCCTTCAATCATCACTTGACAATCATGCTTCCATGCAATTTTGGTTAACTCGCCTAAAGTTTTTAATTCAGCAAATTGTGCTTCATCATTAGCATCAGCAATTGATCCGGGGCGAAGTCCATCGCCAAGCGAAAAGCTAACATCATATTGCTTTAAAATTTGACAAATTTCTTCAAAATTAGTGTATAAAAAATTTTCCTTATGATGAGCTAAACACCATTTAGCCATAATTGATCCACCTCGCGAAACAATTCCCGTAACCCTTTTGGCAGTAAGCGGAATATAAGAAAGCAAAACTCCCGCATGAATTGTAAAATAATCAACTCCTTGTTCGCATTGCTCAATTAAAGTATCGCGATAAATTTCCCAAGTTAAATCTTGAGCAATTCCATCGACTTTTTCTAGCGCTTGATATAGCGGAACTGTTCCAACTGGAACTGGACAATTGCGAATAATCCATTCGCGAATATTGTGAATATTTTGACCCGTGGATAAATCCATCAGATTATCCGCTCCAAAATGCGTAGCCCAAATCATTTTTTCAACCTCTTCTTCAACCGAAGAAAAAACTGCCGAATTACCAATATTGGCATTTATTTTTACTAAAAAATTTCTGCCAATGATCATTGGTTCAGCTTCGGGATGATTGATATTAGCAGGAATTATCGCTCTTCCACATGCAATTTCACTTCGAACAAATTCTGCAGTAATTATTTCGGGTGCGAAAGAATTAAAATTTTCACCTCGATAATTTTGATCGCGAAGTAAATTTTGGCGATTCATATTTTCACGAATTGCTACATATTCCATTTCTTTGGTAATGATTCCAGCTCTTGCATAGGCTAGCTGAGTTGGGATTTTTCCTTGAGATGCTTTTAAAACTTTATTGCTTGATTTTACAAATTGCGGAACTTCTTCTTTGCGATATTTATCTGCACTATTATCCTTGGGATTAATCTCTCTACCTTGATATTCCTCAACATCTTGACGCTCCTTAATCCAATTTTCTCTAATTTTTGGAAGACCTTTATCAAGATCAATTTTATCAAAAACATCTTGATCACTATAAACTCCCGAAGTGTCGTAAATAGGAAAATTTGATAATTGTGAAGGCTGTGATAGCGATACTTCACGCATTGCGACTCTAACATCGCTGAACTTATCACTTTTAACATAAATCTTTTTGGAATTAGGAAAAGTTCTCAAAAAAGATTTCTTAACAGTTTTAGATAATTCTAAAAGATTGCTATTGTTTGTAATCATATTTCTATAAAAAATATTGAAGGTTAACAATTATAGTTTATTTATAAAACTAATTGTTTATTTTAATTTTAGTTGTTTTTGTTTAACTATTAAATCAAAAAAAAGTTGAGTAGCAAGAGTTTTGTTAGATTTTTTTTATCCTTAAAATTATTAAGAAATATTTAAATTTTTTGATTAATTTTAGCGTAATAAATCCTTGCAATCAATTGTGCGAGAAGAATTGATAACAACATTGCCAATATGGTATCGCTAACAAAATGCGCTCCTTTTAAAATTTGATAAAAACCTAAAATCCATCCCAGTATTGTTACCGCAAAGAAAATATAAATTTGATAAATTCTATTTTTCAAAATAAAGCAAAAAATATATAAGGTAAAAGCAGTAATTACATGACCTGCTGGAAAACATTGACCTTTTTTTTCTGGTTTAAAATAATTGGGATAATGATCAAATATTTTAACATATGGCTTAGTTGAGCCATATATTTCTAATTGATTTGGGCAATAAATATTGGTAAATTTTTTAACATTACCAGCAATTAGTGGAATTAGTGATAAACCAATAAATATTAATAAAATATCATATCTCTTGTGATAAAATTTATTTTTTTTCTTGATAAAGGCAATGATTGATATAACTAGACTAGATATGATTGCAATCCCTAGTAAAATTTTTGGTAATTGATAAAAAATAAATTTTTTGATGGGTTCATTGCGATCAATAATCCAAGATTTATCAACAAAATTATAAAAATTATTTTGTATTTTTAGATCAATATCAGTTTTTTGAAATATCCACAGACTCGTGATTATCAAGGCTAAATTGATAATCATCATTAAATTACTAATCTTGTTTTGGGGTAAATTTCTTAAGTTTATCATTTTTAAAAAGATAGGTTGCAACCTGATAATATTGAATTTGGCGATTTAACATTTCTTGATCAAATTCATTAATTGGAGTTTCTTTACTGCCATCATATCCAAATTTCAAAAATTCAACATTAAAAAATTTCTGCTCTTTTTTTAATTTTAGCAAATATAATTTATCATTTTCTAAATAACCAAGATCCGAATAAGTGCTGACAAATGAGCGTTCGCGATGTTTTGAATTACTTGGATTATTCATCAAATCAATTCCAAAAAATTTCGAAGGATAAGTTAAATTTAAAAAACCTAAAATAGTTGGAGCAATATCGATTTGACTAGAGTTCTTGGCGTAAATTTGTGGTTTAATAATTTTTGGTGCATAAAAAATTGCTGGAATTTGATATCGCCAAATTGGAACTTCAATATTACCAGCCGATCCAGCACAATGATCGGCAACGAAAACAAAAATTGTTTCATCAAACCATTTTTTATTTTTAGCTTTTTTAATTAATTGCCCAATTGCGTAATCAGCATATTTAACCGCTCCATCGCGATTGGTTTTAGATGGAATATCAATTTTTCCTTCGGGATAAGTAAATGGACGATGATTGGAAGTAGTCATAACCATGCTAATAAATTTTTTATTTTCAGCATATGATTGATCGGCTTCTTTAATGGTTTTGTCGAATAAATCTTCATCAGCAACTCCCCAAACATTATTGAAGGTGATTTCATCTTTAGAAAATTTTGGACGATCAACAATTTTAAAACCATTATTTTCAAAAAAATAATTCATATTATCAAAATATCCATCTCCACCATAAATGAATTTTGCCTGATATCCCCTTTCAATCAAGGGTGATGAGATGTTAAAAAGATTTTCATTGTTGAAACGACGAACTATTGAATTTCCCGGAGTTGGTGGAATCGACAAAGCTAAAGCTTCTAATCCCCTTACTGTTCTGGTTCCCGTAGCTTTTAAATTAGTTAAAAATAAACCCTGTTTTGCTAATTCATCAAGATTAGGAGTAAGATTTTCCTTAGAGCCAAAGCTATTCATAAAATCTGCACTGAAACTTTCCATCACAATCATCACGATGTTGTAATGATGTTCTTTAATATTTTTTTTACCGTAAATTACTCTTGATAAATCGCCATTCTCATTGATAAATTTTGAATTTAATTCTTGATTAGCAATCAATGTTCTAAGATCGTTAATTGCTTGATTATTTTCGATAGTTGAATAAAATTTTTCATAATCAATTTCATTATTTCGATAGGCTGAAAACAATTGATAAATCCCGTTCCAAGCAATTTCTTTAAAATAATTATTTTTAAAAAATTTATCGATTTTATTACTATCAATTGCCAAAAAAGCACTTATTAAAAATAGTAAATAAATTGTAAAAAATTTTAATTTTCTAAAGAAATTTTTTTCAGTAATTTTTAAAAAATTTTGCCACGAAAAATAAAAAATAATTATCGCAATTAGTGCTATTGCACTGAGAATTAAGAACATTGGATAAGATTCAAAAATATTACCAATTACTTCTTGGGTGTAGATTAAATAATCAATGGCAATAAAATTAAATCTTGCTTGAAATTCATCAAAAAAGATAATTTCTGAAAAAAATGAAAATGTGATTATTCCTAGAAAGACTAAATAGCAAATCCTTAAAAAAATCTGGTGCTTATGATTCTTCCAAACTGAATTGGGAATTATTAAATAATAAAATAATGGTAAAATTGCCAAATAACTAACTGCTAACAAATCAAAGAATAAGCCAATCGAAGCAAGTTTAGCAATTTCAACAAATTCAATTTCAAGATTTGGTAATTTAAAAAATAAAAAATAAATTCTTAACAAAAAACTTGCTGAAGAAAATACCAAAAAAAATTTAAACCAAAAACTTGAAAATAAATTTTTCAAACTAAAAATTGCTAAAAAATTCTCGCACTTTTTTAGTTGATTATTATTTTTTTTCATGCCTTAAAAATTATTTTTTAAACATTTCAAGCATTCGCCAACTTACCATAAATCCACCAAAAATATTTATCGAAGCAATCACTATCGCTACAAAACTCAGCAATGAAACCAAGCCAAATGTTTTTGCACTGCCAAGAGCGATAATCGCTCCAACAATCACAACTCCAGATATTGCATTAGTAACAGCCATTAACGGAGTATGAAGTGCTGGGGTAACTCGCCAAACCACGAAATATCCAACAAAACATGCTAAAATAAAAACCGTAAAAACAAAAATTAACGGACTAACTCCTCCGCCATAAGCACTTTGATAACTTAATTCCATGATTTTAGAAACAAGTTGATCAGAATTTTTCGTGATTTTTTCACTAAGATCGATAATTTCTTGGAGATTTGACATATTTTTTTATTGGTTGGGGCGGCAGGATTCGAACCTACGATGGCGGTATCAAAAACCGCTGCCTTACCGCTTGGCTACGCCCCAAAATTTTAAGTAATTTTATTTTACTTATTTTTATTTAAATCATTTTATCCAAATAATTTAAAAGTAAAACTATTTTAAATTCTTAGAATTTAAATTTCCAGATTTCAAATTCCCAGATTTTAAATCTCAAATTTTAATTTCCATATTTTAAATTCTTAAATTTCAAATTTTAGATATTTAAAATTTAGGGATATAGTTTTAAGAATTTTCAAATTGCAAGTCAATTAAAAATTTTAAATTATTAAATTCTATTAAGATTTTCGATAGAGATCTTTTGCACGATCCTCAAATGCAAGCATCATTTTTTTGGTTGCACTTCCAAAAATTGTTCCCAGCATTTTTCCTAATATTTTGGAGTTAAATTCAAATTCTAAAAAAAATTCTACACGGCAATGTTTTTCATCAATTTCGATAAATTGCCATTTGTTGATTAAGCTTTTGAAAGGACCCTTTATTGCTACAACCTCAACGAAATATTGATGATCAGATATTTTTTTATATAAGACATCCGATGTGTATTTTTCATAAAAATTCTTAAAATTTATTAACAATTCCGCTTGAAAATTATCATGAGAAAAGTGATTGATGATTTTGGCATTTTTACACCATGGTAGAAATTCGCTATATTTTTCAACATCAATTACCATGTCAAACATTTGTTTTGCTGAGTAGGGAAGAATTTTAGTTTGCTCAAAACCAGCCATATTTAAAAGAATTTCTTGTTAGCTGAAATTGAATCTATGGAATTATTATCCATCATTTCTTGCATTTTTTTGGGATCGATTTTACCAAATTTATCCATCATTTTTCGTAATTGTTTATATTTTTTCATTAAGCGATTTACCTCTTGAATATTGGTTCCCGAACCTTTGGCAATTCGATGTTTTCTAGAAGAATTTAAAAGATTGGGATTAGCTCGTTCTTTTTTATTCATCGATAAAATTATTGATTCTTGAATTAACAAATCCTTCTCCATTCCCGTCATGCTTTTGAGATGTTCTTTGATTTTTGAAGCTCCAGGAATATATTTCATTATTCCACCTAATCCTCCGATTTTTTTCATATTGCGAATTTGTGATAAAATCATGTTAAAATCAATTTCACCATCACGCATTTTTTTGGCATCATTTTCCATTTCTTTGGCATCAAAAATTTCTTGAGCTTTTTCAACCAAGCTTACGACATCACCCATCCCAATGATTTGCGAAGCAATTCTTTTAGGATGAAATTCTTCAAAATCACTAATTTTTTCTCCCGTTCCAATAAATTTAATTGGACATTTGGTGATTGATTTCATTGTTAATGCGCAACCTCCCCGAGCATCTCCATCAACTCGCGTAAGAATTATTCCCGTAAGATCAAATTTATCTTTAAAAATTTTGGCAAGATTTACTGCATCTTGTCCAATCATGACATCGACAACTAAAAGAATTTCTTGAGCATTTACCGCTTGATTAATTTGCGATAATTCTTGCATCATTTCCTCATTGATAGCAATTCGACCTGCACTATCGAGAATTAAGACTTCATAACCACCTTCCTGAGCTTTAATTTTGGCTTGAATCGCTAATTGTTGAGGTGTTTTTGTTGAATCAAATTCTACACAATCAACATCAATTTTAGAAGCTAATATTTTCAATTGATCCGATGCAGCAGGACGATAAGTATCCAGTGAAGCTAATAATATTTTTTTATGTTGTTTAGTTTTTAAACGAGATGCTAATTTTGCCGAACTAGTGGTCTTTCCAGAACCTTGCAATCCAGCCATGAGGATAATTAACGGCGATTTAGTATTAAAATTAATTTGGTTATCTTCACTTCCTAAAAGCTTTATCAATTCGTCATTAACAATTTTAACGATCATTTCTCCTGGTAAAATGCTTTTTAAAATCTCCTTACCCAATGCTTCATTTTTAACATTGCTAATAAAATCCTTCGCAACTTCTAAAGCAACATCCGCTTCAAGTAAGGCGATACGAATTTGGCGAAGAGTAGCATCGAGATCGTCTTGATTAATAAATTTTTTACCAGAAATTTGGTCAAATATTTTTGTTATTTTTTGTGAGAAATTATCAAACATGAATTAATTCTATTAACTTTTGAGGAAGTTTAGTTGGTTTGAAGTTTTGGTTATTTACACAAACAATTTGCACTTCCAGCTTAGCAATTGCTTGGGTTGAATTATCGCAATCAAGTAATTTGGTAATTTCTTGCGATATTATCAATGATGCTTTTTTGATTTCGATAATTTTAACATTAACATTTATTTCATCATCCAATCTCGCAGGATATTGATAATCAACGATACAGCGCTTAACTACGAAAATTAAATTTTCTTCAAGCGCTAATTTATTTTGAATAATTCCAATTGAACGCAAGAAATCAGTTCTAGCTCTTTCAAAAAATTTTAAGTAATTTGCGTAATAAACTACCCCTCCTGCATCAGTATCTTCGTAGTAAATGCGATAGTTGAATTGAGTATTATTTTTTTTCGACATAAACAAAACAATTAGGAGTTTCATAAAGCTTAATTGCTACACATTCAACTTGATGATTGGCAAATATTTTTGGACAAATTTCATAAAGCAAATGACTTGCAATATTTTCTGCAGTTGGATTATTGGGTAAATAATAAATTTTTTGATTAGTGATTTTTACGATTTCATCTCCTAATTTTTGATCGGCAATTGATAAAATAGCATTATGATCAAAATGCTCATCAATCCAAGATCCTAGGACTTCACGGATAATTCCAAAATCAATAACCCTTCCCAATTCATCCAATTTTTTTGCAGTAAAACTTGCCTCAATTACATAGCGATGGCCATGAAACATTCGACATTTTCCTTCGTGATTAATTAAGCGATGAGCAGAATCAAATTCAATTTTTCGAACACAAACAATCATAAAAAAATTTATTTTAAATTATAAAATTTATGATAAATTCTTTAAGCTTCAAATTCAAGAGATTTCATCTCATAAAATATTTTTTGTTGTTTGTTAAAATTGTTAATTTGTTATTTTAAAATAAATTTTCAATGATATTTTTAGATTTAAAAATAGCTGTTTTATCTAGATAGATCAAGATTATAGCAGGTTTTTTAATATTTAAAATATACAAAATTTTTTAATTTCAATATTAATTTAATTCCCTAATTAGTCATGATTACTCATAAACAAATTGACCAAAAAAATATCGATGAAGTTTTAAAAAAATTAAAATTTAATGATCAAGGATTAATAATTGCAATTGCTCAGGACTATCAATCTCATAAGGTTTTAATGCAAGCTTGGATGAATATTGAAAGCATAAAACAAACTTTAACTTCTGGCCTTGCAACATATTTTTCCAGATCACGAAATGAAATTTGGCAAAAAGGTAAAACTTCTGGAAATTTTCAAAAGATTATTAGCTTCACTGCAGATTGTGATTATGATTGCATTCTTCTAATAGTTGATCAACAAGGAGTAGCTTGTCATACTGGTAAGGAAAATTGTTTTTTTAACAATATTGTTTAATTTTTTATAATTTAGACTTTTCTTCTTTTTTTCTAAGCAAGCTGTTAAAACTTTTTTCTTGCTTTGGAACCATGGTATTATTTGGTTTAGGTAAGTAATCAATTTTAGATAATAATTTATCATCTTTATTATCATTTATTGATAAATCATTGCTATTGTGATATTTTGTTAATTGACAACTATTTTCAGTATTAATTAATTGCTTTGGTTGATTATTATTCTTAACAATTATTTCATTGGCGATTTCTTCATCGTCAATTGCCAATAATTTTCGATTGATTTTATCAATATCCGCTAATTCTTGCGAAGTCTTGGTTAAGTTATCCTCAAGATAGT
>CAMCSJ010000054.1 GCA_945878005.1 Rickettsia typhi
CAAAATTTTAATTTTCAATTGAGAAAAGCGACGAAGCATTAAGAAAAAACAAAAAATTCTAAAAAAAAGCGATTTCTTGATTTTACTTTCACCCCCTCCCAAAATTTTCTTGCAGAAAATTTTACCCTCCCGCAAGGGGAGGGTGATGAGCCCGTATGCTTGACGAGTTTTTTTTAAATTGGAGAAAACTTAATTTTTATTTAAAAAAAATTCATATTTTTAGGATTTAAAAACTAAATCAAGAAATTGCCTTTTTATAGATTTTTTTTATTTATAGTTTTTTATATGTTTCTTCATCCACTGAATCTCTAGTCCTTCGACCCCCCACGATTTAGAAGGACTTAACTACCGTTAAGCCCTTCTAAATCTGCTCCCCCTCACGGGGGGAGCTTAGAGCCCGAGGGTTTTTGAGATCTTGTGAAAATTTGTAGGGGCGTAAGCCCAAGCCAGTGGGGAGAGGATAGTCACCATCCACTCCCTCTCCCCGCTTTGCGGGGAGAGGGTTGGGGTGAGGGGTAATCAAATTAAATAAATATTTTTACAAAAAAGGCGATTTCTTGATTTAGATTTTAAATCCTAAAAATATGAAATTTTTTTAAATAAAAATTAAAGTTTTTTCAAAATAATTCGAGGTTTTTTTAGAAATTTTTTTAGTTTAAAAGTAAAATCAAGAAATCGCCATTTTTAGAATTTTTTTTAATCTAGTTTTTTATATCTTGCAAAATCTCATGTAACTCTAGCTTTTCGACCCCCCACGATTTAGAAGGACTTAACTACCGTTAAGCCCTTCTAAATCTGCTCCCCCTCAAGGGGGGAGCTAGAGCCCGAGAGCTTTGGGATCATTGCAAATAATTGTAGGGATGTAAGCCCTTGAGGGGGGGCTTAGAGCCCGAGAGCTTTGAGACCATTACACCATAATTGTAGGGATGTAAGCCTCAAGGGGGAAGGTGATCAACGCTTATCCAAATAGCGCTTAAAATATTTATTAATTAATCACAAAATTATTTTCTTTGAAAATTTTTTGGGCAAGGGGTTTTTTTAAGAATTTTAAAAATTCTCGAGCAACATCCATATTATCTCCAGCAATAACCAAAGCACGATAAAAAATATTTTTATCTTTTTTGCGAGCGATAATTTGTAAATCTTGATTTTTTCTAATTTGACTTTCGAATAATATTGCGTAGGAACTAGCGTCATTTTTTAAATCATAATTTAGGGAGTTACGATCCTCATATAATTTAGTAAAAATGCTAATATTTTCTAGAGTAAAATTTTGTAAAAAATTTTTGGCAAAAACTCCAGATGAACTTCCTTCATTATCGATTATTAGATTATTTTTATTTTCGTTAAGAGTTAAAATTGCTTCCTCTAAGGTAATATTTTTTTTAAGTAATTTGGGAGATATTTGGGAATTATTTTTTGAGGTTGCCAAAACCAAATCATCATTGGCAATATAGCCAATGTTATAAACGTCAATTAAGCCTTTTTGGCGAAGAGTTTCCGCTAAAATTGGATGAGCAGAAATGAAAATATCCGCAGGTTCACCCGAATCAATTTCATTAATAAAATCTAAAGAAGAGTTGAAATTTACCGCAACATTTACCGCATAATTTTGAGAATAAATTCTGGCAATTTTAGTAAGTGTTACGAATAAATTTGGTTCGGCGTAAATTATTAAATTGCGAACATTATTGGCATTGCAAGGTTTATTTATCAAAGATAAAAAAATCAAGGTTGAAAGCCAAAATGTTGTTTTTAAAAAAAACTTTTTCACGATTTAATAATTTACATTGCTAACATTTCAGTTCGCGTAGAATCGATTTCTAAAAAGACATCTTCCCAAGTTCCCGTAGTTGATGCTTTGCTATATTCAGTTACACGATTTTCAAAGAAGTTAGTATGCTCAACTCCATTTAAAATTTCATCTAACCAAGGAAGTGGATTAGCATCAATCATGTAGATATCTTTAAGTCCTAATTGATTTAATCTGCGATCAGCGATATAGCGAATATATTGCTTAACTTGACGAGCAGTTAATCCTTCAATATCGCCCATTTCAAAAGCTAAATCGATAAAGGCATCTTCAAAATGAACAATTGTTGCACAAGCTTCGTAAAGTTTTCCTTTTAAATCTTCATCCCAAACTTCAGGATTTTCTTGGACAAAAGTTCTAAATAATTTGATGATTGAAAGAGTATGTAAACTTTCATCGCGAACTGACCAAGCAACGATTTGACCCATTCCTTTCATTTTACCAAATCTTTGGAAATTAAGAAGAATTGCAAAAGAAGCAAAAAGTTGAAGACCTTCGGTAAATCCACCAAACACTGCTAGAGTAGTTGCGATATCCTTATTAGTTTTAACTCCAAATTTATGCATGTAATCATATTTATCTTTCATTTCTTTATATTTCATGAAAGATTGATATTCAATTTCGGGCATGCCAATGGTATCAAGAAGATGAGAATATGCAGCAATGTGAACGGTCTCCATGCTTGAAAAAGCTGATAACATCATTTGTACTTCAGTTGGTTTGAATACTTGAGAGTAATGTTTCATGTAGCAATTATTAACTTCAATATCAGCTTGGGTGAAGAAGCGAAAAATTTGCGTTAGTAGATTTTTTTCAGAAACTGTTAAATTATGTTTCCAATCGCGAACATCATCAGCCAAAGGAACTTCTTCGGGAAGCCAATGAATTTGCTGTTGTTTAAGCCATGAATCATATGCCCATGGATAATGAAAGGGTTTGTAAATTGGCTTAGAATCTAAGAGTGACATAAATTTGTGATTTTTATTTTAAGAAAATAAACTAAATTTTAAAAAAGTTTAAATCAATATCTAGTATGAAAACATAACTAAACACCACTAGTAATTGTGTTAAATAATTTTTAAGATGCAAATAATTTTTGATAATTTTTTATCACTACAGTCTGTTATTTTCTAACAAATATCACAGCTTTAAACCTTGATACTCTAAGATAAACTTTTTTTATTACCCCAAATAACCCTGCAAACACTAATTAACGATTTAAAGATTATTATCACGAAAATATAAAATTATTTGCGATTTTTATTTTTAAAGTTAATTTCAAAAAAAATAACTAATTAAAATTCATGGATAGTCAAAATTATAATCAAAATAAAAAACAAAATTTCATTGATGCGGTTATTCCAGCTCATGTTAAAGACCAAGCAATTCTTGATCATTGTATTTTGGGAATTAAAAAAAATGTTAAAAATAT
The DNA here is from genome assembly GCA_945878005.1 of Rickettsia typhi. Taxonomy (GTDB): domain Bacteria; phylum Pseudomonadota; class Alphaproteobacteria; order Rickettsiales; family UBA1997; genus CAILUF01. The sequence goes on from CAMCSJ010000054.1 coordinate 3,246, forward strand.
TCGTCGAGTTATTGTAGTTTCTAAGGAAAAATATAGTGATAATGCCGAATGGTTTGATGAAAAATTATATCCATTTTCTTTTGAAGAAATTTCCCAAATTTTGAATAATAAAAATGTTGGATGGAATTACCAACAACTTCTTAAACTTTATTCAGTTTTAGTAATTCCTAATATTTCTCAACAGGTTTTAATAGTTGATGCTGATACGGTATTTTATAAAAAAGTCGAGTTTATTACTGATGATGGTTTTGCCCTTTATAATCTAGCTAAGGATAGAGATTTATATCGATCGGAATTTCAAATATCAACTCTAAATCATATCGCCGAAATTCTTCCGCAAATTAAAGAAAAACTTCCTGAAATATTTAGTGAATCTGCTAAAAATAATTCTTATAGAGCAAGAGATTTTAATAAGAAATTAAATTTTTTAAATCAAAAAGATCAAGAAAAATCATATGATCTTGAATCGGGAATATGTCACCATATGCTCTTCCAAAAAGAGGTTATAGAATCATTATTTTCAACAGTAGAAAGCAATTTTGAAAATGAAAAATTTTATAAAATATTTTTACAAAATCGTCAAAGCATATTCGGAGTTGCAGAATATAATTTATATTTTTATTTTCTAATTTCGTTCTTCCCAAACTTATATCGCATCAGAATTTTAAACTATAAAAACACTGCAAAATTTTTCCCATTATTTGAAAAAATTCGCAAAAAATATCATTATTGCTCCTATCATTCATACATGACTCCCAAGGTCTCAAACTTTTTTAATATTAAAAAATTAGTAAATAATTTATTCAAAAATTAAAAATAATTTTGAAAATTTAATTAAATAAATTGCTTGTTTATTAGAAACCAATTATTAATATAATGAAATCACGACTAGGTTTGTTGGCAAAATATTTTTAACACCAAGCTTGATAAAACCTAGTAAATACTTAAGGTAAATAATAAACTAACCGTTATTTGAACATAATTTTAACGTAAATTGTTAAAATAATTATGTTTAAATAATTCTTGATAATATTTAATAAATAAAATTTAATTTAATAATTTTTATGGCTCGTCAAATTGAAATTGAAAAATATCGTAATATCGGAATCATGGCTCATATCGATGCTGGAAAAACCACTACTACTGAAAGAATTCTCTATTACACAGGAAAATCTCACAAAATTGGCGAAGTGCATGATGGTGCTGCTACCATGGATTGGATGGAGCAAGAACAAGAGCGTGGAATTACCATTACTTCCGCAGCAACTACTTGCTTTTGGAAAGATAATCGCATTAACATAATCGATACCCCAGGTCACGTTGATTTCACTATTGAAGTTGAAAGATCGCTTCGCGTTTTGGATGGTGCAGTTGCAGTGTTTGATTCGGTTGCTGGTGTTGAACCTCAATCTGAAACAGTATGGCGTCAAGCTAATAAATATAAAGTTCCGCGTATTTGCTTTGTTAATAAAATGGATCGCATTGGAGCTAATTTTTATCGCTGCGTCGATATGATGAAAACCCGTCTTGGAGCAAGAGCAATTCCAGTTCAATTGCCAATTAATGAAGCAGAAAATTATGGTGGATTAATCGATTTAATAAAAATGAAAGCAGTGGTTTGGAAAAATGAATCGCTAGGTGCTGATTATTCTTTTGAAGAAATTCCTGCTGATCTTCTAGCAAAAGCCCAAGAATATCGTGAACAATTAATCGAAGCAGCTGTTGAACAAGATGATAGCATTATGGAAAAATATCTTGCAGGTGAAGAAATCTCTGAAGAAGATTTAAAAAGATGTATTCGCAAAGGAACCGTTTCGGGTGCATTTGTTCCAGTTCTTAACGGAAGTGCTTTCAAAAATAAAGGAGTTCAAACTTTACTTGATGCAGTAGTTGATTATCTTCCAAGTCCAAAGGATATTAAAGAAATTTCTGCGATTGATCTTAAAACTGAACAGCCAATTACCATCAATTGCGATAGTAAAAAATTCTCGGGTTTAGCTTTTAAAATCATGACCGATCCATTCGTTGGATCACTTACCTTCGTTAGAATTTATTCAGGAATTTTAGCTGGTGGAACGGGAGTTATTAACACCACCAAAAAATCTAAAGAACGTGTTGGTAGAATTTTATTAATGCATGCTAATAATCGTGAAGATATCAAAGAAGCACATGCTGGAGATATCGTGGCATTAGCTGGTTTAAAAGCTACCACCACGGGTGATACTTTGGTTGAAATTGATAATGATATTATTCTAGAAAGAATGATTTTTCCTGAGCCTGTAATTGAAGTTTCAGTTGAGCCAAAATCTACTGCAGACCAAGAAAAAATGGGAGTTGCATTATCTCGCTTAGCTTCAGAAGATCCGTCTTTGCGAATTGAATCCGATAAAGAATCTGGTCAAACTATTCTCAAAGGAATGGGTGAATTACATTTAGAGATCATTGTTGATCGCATGCGTCGTGAATTTAAAGTTGAAGCAAATATCGGTAAACCAAAAGTTGCTTATCGTGAAGCTATTACCAAATCTTACGAAATTGATTATACTCACAAAAAACAATCAGGTGGAGCAGGGCAGTTTGCAAAAGTTAAAATTATTTTTGAACCTCTTCCAGCTGATACTAAAGAACAATTTATTTTTGAAAGTGAAGTAGTTGGTGGAAGAGTTCCTCGTGAATATATCCCTGGGGTGGAAAAAGGGCTTGAACAAGCTAAAGATACAGGAGTTCTTGCTGGATATCCTGTAGTTAGATTAAAAGCTCGTTTGATTGATGGAGCATATCACGATGTTGATTCCAGTGTTTTAGCATTTGAAATCGCTGCTCGAAGTGCATTTCGTGAAGCTATTTCCAAAGCTGGTCCAATTATCCTTGAGCCAATCATGAAGGTTGAAGTCGTTACTCCTGAGGATTATATGGGTGATGTAATTGGCGATATTAACTCCCGTCGTGGACAAATTCAAAACCTCGAAGGTCGCGATGTTGCGCAAGTTATTACTGCAAAAGTTCCTTTAGCAGAAATGTTTGGATATGTTAATGATCTTCGCTCTCTATCGCAAGGTAGAGCAAGTTATACTATGGAATTTGATAGCTATGAACCAGTTCCTGCAAATGTTGCTGAAGAAATCAAAGCTAAAAAAATATAAATTAATTTTCTAAGAAATTACCTCGGCATATTCTTTTAGTGCTTACATTCTTTTTAAAGAGCTAAGTCTGCATTATAAAATATGCCGAGGTTTCATTATATCTGCTGAAGGAATCAGTTAGGATAAGGCTTAACATAAAGAGATGAGTTTTTAAAATAACAAAAAATTTACAATCGAAATTATAAAATAATTTTTTAAAATTATAAATTAGGTTAGATCAAGTCATAATAAAACAATTAATAAAATTGATTTGACAAGAAAAAAAATATCATTAGTTTAAAAGAAAATATGTTAAAATTAAACTTAATAAAATATTTTTAATCTAGAAAAATAAAAAATAATTAAAATGTTATATTTGTCGCAAAGAAAAATATTACAAATAAATAGAGCGGGTATGTCTAAAGCTTCAGATCAAGTTGCAGTTCCAGCTTCAGCTCCACCTCCAGCTCCAGCTCAACCTCAAGCTTCAGCTCCAGCTCCAAATCCACAAGCTCTTCAACCTGTTGAAACAGATGATTATGTTGATGGGACACCCCTAGGGCAAAATGACAATTCATACTCAATAAAACTTAGCCCAACAAGTATAAGAAATTTAGAAAATGAGATTGGTGCTGAAGAAAGAAATATTGAAAAAAATAGAGCATCTCTTAAAAACTGGAAATTACTAGCTGGGTTTTTTGCCTTTTGTTCTGTTGTTATTGGGATAGGAACCAATATGAAATATGGCCCTGGAAATATGAGTGCATTTGAATCATTGTCAGGAAAAGAAGGACTTAATGGAAGTATAAATGATCCTCTTAGAGGATTGAATTATGGATTTGCAGCTTTTGGATTTGCTGTCCCAATTTTAGGAACATTATTTTCAATAATATGTGCACTAGTAAAGAATAATGAAATAAATAAAAGTCTTCGCAATAAAAAAATTATAAATATTGCCAAAGATGGAATTGATATAGTTAAAGATTCTCCAATTATAAGTAATAATCCAGAAGTAAAAAAAATTTTTGATGGAGTTCCCAGAAATAATATTAGCGCTATTACTGCTATGACACTTTCCGAAGTTGTTTATAAACAACAAAAATACGATAATGCAACTATTAGAAAATCCAACATAGGCAGGTAATTTTCACTAATAAATTAATAAATTTTATATTTTCAAATAATAATAAACAAAATTAATCAAAATTTATAATGCTAAATAACAATTTTATAAAAAATTAAATAATTACAATATATGAAAAAAATTGCAGAATTATTAAGTGGTACTGGAAAGTTAGTAACCCCAGAATATGATAAAGAATATAGAGATGAAAAGTTTGGTGACTTTAATTCAAAGACATTTAATTTAGTAGGAAGGCACATTTTAACCACGGGATTATTTGCTGGGGCAGTTACTACCACAGTCTTATGGACAAAGAATATTCAAAAATGGAGAAATATAGAAGAATTGCCTAAGGACTACGAATTCCTTACGCAAGAACGAAAAATGGCATATGATAATAGTAGGTATGATTCTTTTGGTGGGGATCATCATAAAGAATATTATAATTTTTTTGCTGATATGCCAAATGGAAAATATGGCGAACTTTATAACAAAATTTCAACTGAACATCCGGCGGAAGAAGATGATTCGCAAAAAATGCTTGATTATTTAATTACTGAAGTATCAAAGGAGGGTAAAACTAAACTTGGAACTTCAATTAAAGCAACTATCGAAGAAACTCAGACTGATATTCTTACAAATAAAGTAAGTAATTTTAATGATTTTAATAAATTATTTGATAAAAAAAGTGATTATTATATTGCGGTGGGTGAAAGTGGTGTTGTAACTGAAGATAATTATGATAAAAGTTTCTTAACTTATTATACTTCTAAAGCACCTCTTACTGCAAAACCAGATGTAAATGGTAGTGATGCTACTGATTCAACAAAAATTGATTACCAAAAACATGCAGAAGGAACTGCAGTCGGAGCAACTGATGTGCAAAAAAATGCTCTTCAAGCTGAAGTTACAAGGATTCACAATGAAAAAGATTCTTTTATAAATTCATATCAAACTTCTACAACTTATAAAAAAGAATATAATCTTGAAAAACTAGAGAAGGATCCAAGCAAAATTGATTATGATATCTGGTATGCTGGAACTTCAAGAAAAGCCGAAAAATATGTTCCCAATGATGATCAAAAAAATGCTCTTCTTCATGAGATTTCAAGGGTTCATAATAAATCTCACCCCGAAAACCCAATATATTTTACCAAAGAAGATGTTGATATTAGCGAAATAACTCCACAAATGCAGGAAACATTTTATAAGGGATTAAATACAAAATTTGATGTTTCCACCACCATGCTTGATGCAATGGGGAAAGCAGGTTTTACCTCATTACTTGTTTTTCAATGGGCATTTTTTTTATTGGCAGCTATTTCATCTGGTCATGCACAAGTGAATAGAAACCCAAAATCAGCCACTTCATCCACTGAGTTAGGTCCTGCAGGGGTAGGTGGGCAGCAAATAGGTAATAAAGCTGAAAAAGCAATTAAAGAAACTGGTAGCAATTTAGCTGAACAACCAGCTGTTCTAGCTAATGCTGTTAAAGCAGATGCATCTGATCTAGGTAATGCTAAAGTTGATGCTGATCTAGCTGCAAAGCAAAAAGCTATTTTGGATCTTTATAAAGAGTTATCAAATGCAAAAATAGATTTACTTGAGAGATTTTTAGCTAAATACAGGGATTTTGAAATATCTGAAGATAATTATTATATTTCTGAGGATGATGATTCGCAAGCAAATGAATACATTATAAGTGAAAAAGAAAGAATTGAAAATGCTGATATAAGTTTGATAGATGCTGAAATAGATTATCCAGATAGTGAATATAAAGAAAAAATACTCAATTTATTTTGTATAAATTTTGGCAATGAATTTGATAATAAAGAAGCTAGAGAAACTCTCGATGCAATTATAGAAGCCAATAAATTTAATCTAACATTGGCAATTGTAAATCAAGAATTAGAAGGTAAAATAGTAGGTCAGGATTTAAAAAAATCAGTTGGTTCAACACTTCCGATATTTGATGAGGATTATGCACAACCTGTTCAGGATTATATTAAAAATTCAACATCACCAAGACCAAAAATAGCTGTACAATTAATTGCTAAACTTAAGAGTTTAAGTCCTTCAGCATAAGCGTTATAGAATAATTATTTATTTAAAATTAATTCGGGGATCAATTAGGAAATAAATAAAATCGGTGATGATATTGCCAACTAAACCTATGATACTGAAGATGTAAAGTGAGGCGAAGATCAATGAATAATCTCGAGAAATAATTGCTTCATAACTTAGAAGCCCAAGTCCATCTAGCGAAAAAATAATTTCAATTAAAAGCGAACTAGTAAAAAAAACTCCGAT
>CAMCSJ010000055.1 GCA_945878005.1 Rickettsia typhi
ATGAAATAAAATATTCCTATATTAGCGATAATTATAAATTAATAGAACTTATTGAAGATATTAAAAGATCGTCAATAATTGCGCTAGATACAGAATTTTCTAGAAGTGAAACTTATTATCCAGTTTTGTCAATTATTCAAGTTGCAGTAAAAATCAATAATGAAAAAAAAATTTTTATTATTGATTGCCTTTGCGATCTTGATTTAAGTGAGTTTTTGGCATTAATTGGCGATGAAAAAATTATTAAAATTTTACATTCTTCATTGCAAGATCTGCAGATATTTTATTTAAAATATCCTATTGAACCTAAGGCAATTATTGATACTCAAATTCTTGCAAATTTTTGTGGATGTGGAGCAAATGTTGGATATGGAAATTTGGTTGAAAAAATTTTTGAAGTAGTAATTGATAAAAAACTACAAAGAAGTGATTGGTGTAGACGACCATTGACTAAAAGTCAATTGGATTATGCATCTTTAGATGTAATTTATTTGCATGAAATTTATGAAAAATTTCAAAAAATTCTTCAGGAAAAAAATCGACAAAAATTTTATGATGAAGAGATTAAATTATTTATCGATAAGGCATTATTTAATTCGAAAAATAATTTAATAAAAAATTTTTCATTGCGAAAAATGAGTGCAAAACAAATAGCAATTTTAAAAAATTTAATAATTTGGCGAGAAGATCAAGCTAAATATTTCAACGTTCCGCGTCAACATTTTCTTCGCGATGAAGAGCTTGAAGAATTAGCTCGTAATTGCAAAATTCCTCCCAATATTGGTGAAAAAATAATTGAAAAATCATTAAAAAATCTTGAAGAAATTTTGAGAGATGAATATCAAAATCCTGAAATTGAAATCAATGATGAAAGTGATAATTTATTTCTAACTAATGATCAAAAAATTATTTTCCTTGAAGCTAAAAAAATAATTACCAAAATTGCCAATCAAGAAAATATCGCCGAACAATTTTTACTTAATAATACTTGCCTAAAAAAAATAATTTTAGGGCAAAATAATTTAGAATTTATTTTATTAAAAATTGCTGGGAAATGGCGATATCAATTACTTCACCAGCCCTTAGCTGAATTATTTAAAAATAAATAAATCTTATGAAAATCATAATTGCCAATTGGAAAATGAATCAAGATTTTGATAAAACTGATGAGTGGTTAAGTATTTTTTTAGAAAAATATTCCAAGCTTTATGATTCAATTTCTAAGAGATTAATAATTCTATGTCCTCCTGCAACAATCATTGATTATATCGATTCAGAATTGATGGAAGATGGTTTTTCTTTTTTAGAAAAAATTGCCAAACAACAAAATAAAAAAGTTGAAGATTTTTCGGTTGAAGAATTTAATGAAATTATTTTTAGTTCAAGAATAATCAAGCTTGGTGGACAAGATTGCGGAGCTGAAAATAATGGAGCATTTACGGGTGAAATAAGTGCAAAAATGTTAAAAGATGTTGGTTGTGAATATGTAATAATTGGCCATAGTGAAAGAAGAAAATATCAGCAAGAAGATGATCAAATAATTTCAAAAAAAATTACAACTGCATTGAATCATAAAATTTTTCCAATTTTATGCGTAGGTGAAAATGAACAAGTTAGAGCTAATAATGATCAAGAAAATTTTGTGGCAAAGCAAATTCTTGGAGCGATAAATAAATCAACAGAAATAAAAAAATTAATCATCGCTTATGAACCAATCTGGGCAATTGGAACAGGTAAAATCGCTTCTTCGCAAGAAATATCGCAAATGATAAATTTTATAAAAGATTTCGTTAGTAAAAATTTTAGCAATATTGCTGAGTTTCATTTGCTTTATGGTGGATCAGTATCTAGCAAAAATTCTGCAGAAATATTGCAAATTGCTAATATTGATGGATTATTAGTTGGTGGAGCAAGCCTTGACGCTAATGAATTTATTTCAATTGCTAACAGTTAATATTTTAAAAGTAAAACAAACGATAATATTTAAAAACAACTTAAAATTATTGTTATTAATTTAATTATAATTATTTATATTATGACAAAAGATTTTCGTATAGAAACCGATTCATTCGGCGAAATTAATGTTCCAGCTGATGCTTACTTTGGTGCTCAAACTCAAAGAAGTATTCAAAATTTTCCAATTTGCACTAATAATGCTGGACATAAAATGCCCAAGGAAGTTATTTACGCAATGTTGCTAATAAAAAAAGCCTGTGCTTTAACCAATAAAGACCTAATGGCAAGAGATCCTAAATCCGATGAATTTAAAAAATTCTCACCCGATTTAGCTGATAAAATCGTCGATGCGGTTGATGAAATTTTGAGTAATTTTGATTGGTTTTATGAAAATCATTTTCCTTTGGTAGTTTGGCAAACTGGTTCGGGAACGCAGACCAATATGAATATCAATGAAGTAATTGCCTGTGTTGCCAATGAAAAAGCAACTGGAAAAAAAGGTGGAAAATCGCCAATTCATCCCAATGACCATGTGAATTTAGGACAAAGTTCAAATGATACTTTCCCTACAGCGATGCATGTTGCGACCGTTTTAACAACTTATCAAAAATTACTTCCAACCTTAATTCGCTTCGCCAATGAATTAGCTAAAAAAGAACATGAATTTAAGGATATTATAAAAATTGGTCGAACTCATACGCAAGATGCAACTCCGGTTACTTTAGGGCAAGAATTTTCGGCTTACAAAGTGCAAATTCAATGTGCCTCAGTTTTTATTTCACAAAGCATAGCCTATGTTTGTCATTTAGCGCAAGGTGGAACTGCGGTTGGAACTGGTTTGAATTGTCACCCTGAATTTGCTGAAAAATTTGCACAAAAAATTAGCGAAGTTGCAGAGATTAAAAAAATTCATCAAACATTGCTCGAGCTAGATTTATGTAGAACCAATAGCGAAAATGGTTTTTGGAAAGTTAAAGATTCCAATTTAAATTTGCTCGGACTTGCTCATGGCGATAAATTTTACACCAGCAAAAATAAATTTTTCTCACTGGCTTGCAATGATGAACTGGTAAATTTTTCGGGAGCATTAAACTCATCGGCAACTTCATTGATGAAAATCGCCAATGATATTCGCTTTCTTGCGTCGGGACCAAGATCTGGACTTGGCGAAATTTCTTTGCCCGAAAATGAACCGGGATCTTCAATTATGCCCGGAAAAGTTAATCCAACGCAATGCGAAGCTTTGACTATGATTGCTTGTCAAGTTGTTGGTAATCATCATGCAGTAACTTTAGGTGGAATGAATGGTCATTTTGAGCTTAATGTTTTTCGTCCAATGATTATTCGCAATATTCTTGAATCGATTAATTTAATCAATGATGGAGTAAATAGTTTTATCGATAATTGTTTAGTAGGAATTGTTGCTAATCAACAAAGAATCACAGAACTTCTTAATAATTCTTTAATGTTAGTAACTGCTCTTAATCCCTATATTGGCTATGATAATTCTGCCAAAATTGCTAAAAAAGCTCATAAGGAAAATTTAACTCTCAAGGAATCGGCAATTGGCTTGGGACTAGTAACTAAAGAGCAATTTGATGAATGGGTTGATCCAAAAAAGATGATTTGAAAGATTTTTTCTTTTTTAAAACCACAAAATAAGAAATTAAAATTAGTGATTGATTTTTTTTGTAAACTTAATTTTGTAAACTAAAATAGGTTTATAAAATCAATCTGAAAATACGTTTACTTAAAGTTATTATGAAAAAAAAATTAAAAACGCTTTTTCATTAATTGAATTATCAATCGTAATTCTAATCGTTGGAATATTGATTGCAGGAGTTACTCAAAGTTCAAGATTAATGAAGCAATTTAAGCTATCCTCAGCTCAATCAATTACTAGATCAAGCGATATTAATTCAATTTTGGATCTAGTTTTTTGGGCAGAAACATCTCTTGATAATTCGCTAACCAATTCATCGGGAAGCTTTCAAATGGAAGATGGCAATACAATTTCAATGTGGAGCGATATTAATTTTCGCTCAAATCCCAAAATTAATCTTGCTCAATCCAATACCAATAATCAACCAACCTATAAATCATCAGGAATTAACGGTCTTCCATCGATTAGCTTTGATGGAGTAAATGATAATTTATTTTCTACATCAATTGTACCACTTCCTGCGGGAGATAAAAATTATACTTTGGTAGTGGTTTGGCGAGCATTTAGGCTTTCATCTGCAGATGGAATAATAGTTTTTGGACAAGGAGCAAATCCATTTGGTCCAAGTCAAGAAGCATCCGTGATAATTTATGGAGGAACTTCTGGATTTGCGGGATGGCAGAATTCATTTTATCCTTCAACCCAAGTCAGTGCTAATGCTGATTATGTAACAATCGTAAATGTGAACAATAATTTGCCCAGCAATAATGTTTCGATATATATAAATTCAAATACTGCGGTGGTTGGAACCACGGGAAGTTTAAATCTTAGTAGTCAAATTTTTTGTGCAGGAGGGATGGATTCGATGGGTGCAACCTATGCATATCAAGGGTTAATTTCAGAGGCAATGGTTTTCGATCGAACTCTTAAACTCGATGAAATAAAATCTATCAATAGCTATCTTGCCAAAAAATATGCCATCAAAATTTCATAAGAATTTTAAAGTTGAATTAGTATTACTGATAATTAAAATAATTTAAAAACAAAAATGTTTTAATTTATGACCAAAGATTTTGATATTGCAATAATTGGAAGTTCTTATGCGGGAATGTCTTGCGCGTTAAGCCTTGCGAATATTTCTCCTGATTTAAAAATTGCCATAATTGAAAAAGAAAATATTTTTTTAAATGAAAGAAAAAGCGATGGTAGGGCATATGCAATTTCAGCTCAATCATTAAAATTTTTTAAAAAAATAAAAATTTATGATGAAATTAAACAAGTTGCTGGAAAAATTTGTGATATAAAAATTACCGATGATAAATCGCCTTTTATCCTTGATTTTATTGGCAAGGAAGTAGATGAGGAAAATAGTGAACTTGGGCAAATAATTGAAAATCATTTTATTTTTGAAGCTTTAAAAAAACAATTAAAAGAGCAAAAAAATATTGAAATTTTTTGTCCAAATTTTTATCAAGAAATTGATTTTGATGATGATTTAAAAATTGCTAAAATAAAATTAAATGATCAAAAAATTATCAATAGTAAGTTATTATTGGTTTGTGATGGTCGATTCTCTAAGCTTCGTGAAGATTTTAAAATTCCTTTTCAGCAAAAAAATTATCACCAAACTGCGATAGTTTTTAAAATTTCTCATCAATTTTCGCATCAAAATATTGCTCATGAAAAATTTTTACGATCTGGTCCATTAGCAATTTTACCGCTAAAAGATCAAAGTCAATCATCAATTGTTTGGATTTTAAAAGATCAACAAGCTCAAGTAATTCAAGGCTTAAATCAAGAAAATTTTTTACAACAATTGCAAAAAAAAATGCAAAATTGCTTAGGTGAATGCAAAATAATTTCTGAAAAATTTTCCTATCCATTATCACTTATTGAATCAAAAAAACTTTATCATCATCAAGCATTATTGATTGGTGATGCAGGTTGCGCAGTTCATCCCATTGCAGGGCAGGGCTTTAATTTAGCAATTGCAGGAATTGAAATTTTAAACGAATTACTGCAAAAAAATATGCTTTGTGGACTAGATTTTGCAAGCCAAGAGGTAATTGAAGAATATAATAAAAAAGTAAAAATCAATGCTAAAAAAATGTTAATTGCAACTGATTTGCTAAATATGATTTTTGAAAATAATAGTTTGACATTAGCGATAATTCGCGATCTTGGAATTGGATTAATTAACTCCAGTAAGCATTTAAAGAGATTTTTTATTAAAAGTGCTGGAGGATTTTAATGAAATTTTATTTGCTGATTTACCGCTTCATTTCAATAATTTTTCTGCCAATAATTGCAATTTTTTTAGTGATTAGAATTTTTAAAAAAAAAGAACGATTAGATCGTCTTGGCGAAAGATTTGGTTTTTCTGGCTATAAAAACCGATTGTTAAATGATAAAAATGACATAATTTGGATTCACGCAGTAAGCGTTGGGGAAGCGAATTGCGCATTTTTACTTGCTAGCGAAATAGTAAAATTTTCTGCAGTAACGCAAATTCTTTTAACAACTACTACTTTGACTTCGGCTGAAGTAATTGCTCAAAAAATTGCTTCAACTAATCAACAAATTATTCACCAATTTTTACCAATTGACGTTGATTTTTGTATAAAAAAATTTTTAAAATTTTGGCAACCAAAATCGATCATTTTTGTAGAATCTGAAATATGGCCAAATACCATTGCAATTGCTAAATCATTGGCAATTCCGTGTTTTTTGGTTAATGCTCGAATTTCTGAAAAATCACTAAAAAAATGGCAAAAATTAAAAAAAATAGGTTTTAACATTTTTGATTATTTTTCAATAATATTTGCTCAAAGTAGTGAAGAACAAAGAAAACTTAATTTATTATCTCAAAAACCAGTATTATTCTTTGGTAATCTTAAGGCCCAAATCAATATTACTGAAATTAACGAAGATCAATTAAATGATTTAAAGAAACAAATCGGTGTTCGTCCAATATGGCTTTGCTCTTCTACTCATAAAGGTGAAGAAGAAATTATTTTAAGAGTTCACGATAAGTTGCAAAGAGAATTTAAAAATCTCTTAACCATCATCGTTCCTAGGCATCCCTTGCGAATCAATGAAATTATTAACCTATGCTCTAATCGTCAAATTGCCATTAGAAGTAAAAATCAAAATATTCTAGATACTACGGAAATCTATATTGCGGATACTCTAAATGAATTAGGAATTTTTTATAGTTTAGCAGATTTTGCATTAATTGGTGGATCACTTTTGCCAATTGGTGGACATAATCCTTTTGAAGCAATTCAGCGAGATTGTAGCGTTATAACTGGTTTGCATCTAGCGAATTTTGCAGAAATTTATCAAGAATTATTTGAAAATAATGGAGTAATTTTTGCTAGAAATGAAGAAGATTTATTCAAGATTATAAGTGAATTTTTAAACGGTCAAAAAAATTTACAAGAATTAAATTTTAATGCTAAAAAAGTTTTAAAAAATAATAATGATTGTGCAGTTGAAATAATCAAAAGAATTATTGCTAGCTAGCAATCACAAGTTATTTTAATAATTAAAATTTATTTTTAGTTAGTTATGATTATAAAAATTAATAACTTGATTATAAATTTTATTCAATTACAATTATGATCCAATCTAACTAGATTAGAAGGTTTTTTAATATTTGGTGAAATTTAGTTTCAAACTATTTCAGATTAAAAAATCGGTATTAGGTGATTGCTACCCCAGTTTCCAACCACTTTTTTATAAGCCATCTTCGTTTGTTAGTAATCTCAAAAATTGCTAAAAGTTGCTTAATAAAGTTTAACATTTCTAGTTGTTTTATAATTTTTTTATATATAATTAATAAAGATGAGTAGTTTTAAAGATTTAGCATTAAATATCAACATATTAAATGCATTGGAGCATAAAGGTTATAGCACTCCTACTCCAATCCAAGCCCAAGCAATACCTCATATTTTATTAGGTAAAGATTTTCTTGGCATTGCCCAAACAGGTACGGGTAAAACCGCAGCATTTTCATTGCCAATATTGCACTTATTAAGTGCTAATAAAAAAAATGGCAATAAAAATCCTCGGGCTTTAATTTTAACTCCAACCAGAGAATTAGCTAGTCAAATCGTTGACAATGTTGAATTTTACGGAAAGGAATTGCATTTAAGTTATGCGGTAATTTTTGGTGGAGTTAGCGATACTGAGCAAATTAAAATTATCAAAAAAGGAGTGGATATTGTAGTTGCAACTCCTGGAAGGTTGATTGATTTGATGCAACAAAAAGCAATTAATCTCCAAGAAATTGAGATTTTTGTTCTTGATGAAGCTGATCGAATGCTTGATATGGGTTTTATTGTTGATGTAAAAAGAATTGTTAAGCATTTGCCTAAGGTTAGACAAAACCTGTTTTTTTCAGCAACTATGCCTCAAATTATCAACAAACTATCCCATGAGATTTTAAACCAACCCGTAATTGCTGAAATTACTCCACAAGCTACAACTGTTGAAAGGATTGATCAAAAAGTTTTTTTAATAGAAGGTTCTTACAAAAAAGTGCTTCTAAAAGAAATTCTTTTGGAGAATGACTTGAAAACTGTTTTAGTTTTTTGTAAAACCAAAAGAGGTGCAAATCAACTTGCAACTTTTTTAGCAAGTAATAAAATTAATGCTTCATTGATTCATGGCAATAAATCCCAAAATGCTAGAGAAAAAGCATTGCAAGATTTTCGTGATGGAAATGTTAAAGTTTTAATTGCAACCGATATCGCATCTAGAGGAATCGATATTGTAGGAATTAGTCATGTCATAAATTTTGACATGCCACTAGATCCCGAAAGCTATGTTCACCGTATTGGAAGAACAGCTAGAGCAGGAAGAGAAGGTATCGCCATTTCTTTTTGTGATACCCTTGAATTAAAATTTTTAAGAGAAGTGGAAAAAACAATTGGTAAAAAACTTCCCATTGATGATTCACGAATGTTTAAAGACATAAATTCGGTTTCTCGTAAAATTGGCGATAATAAAAATAATAATAAAAATAATAACAAACAACAAGAACAAATAATGACAAATAACAATAACGGTAAAGCTAATAACAATCAACAATTTGTAGGAAGAAAAATTTCATCTGCAAAATCACATCCTAAATCACCAAATGATTTTATAACTCCCGAAAAATCAGTTAATCAGGGTAATAAAAAATTGGAAAATAAAATTTCTATCGAAGAAATTCAAGATGATGGTAAACATTTGAATGAAGGTGTTTCTGGGGTTGAAATATTGCCAAATGAAGAACAAAATGACTCAAGAATTGAATCTGGCAGAGAAGAAAGACGTTTTTCAAATAATCGTCCAAGAAGAGAAAATAATGCAGAATTTAATTCTTCACGACCAAAAGATTCTAGAGAAACAACTAGAGATTCAGTCAGAGATTCAGCCAGAGATAAAGATTTTGAGCCAAGAAATCGTAGACCTCACCATGAAAATAGAGATCGCAAACCAAATGATCGTCACAAAAATGATAAAAAAACTAATGAGCAAAAAGAATCATTGGTAGGAAATTTTTTCAATAAAATTAAAAAAATTTTAAAAGTTGACAAAAGCGATGAATCAAGAAAATCAGGTCATGAGAATAATGGCGAGAAACGAAATTTTTCCGAAAAAAGAAATCACGATCGCAATCGCAATCCTAATGCAAATAACTCAAGCAATAATCGTAGACAATCTTCTCGTTCCAAAAATAATCGTCAACATCGAAGCTTTAAAGGCTAAGAAAATTTAGCTTAAAAGTTGATTCTATTTTGATAAATAAATTTCGAAATGCTTGGTAAATCTTTTTGCTCATGGAATCTTCCAAGGAGGATAATCCAAGCTATTCTATCTTAAATTATCCTCCTTTTTTGATATTAAAAATAAGCAATTAAGCTCATAAAATTATTTTAAAAAGAAAAAATTGTGAAACGAAAAATCAGTTTTAGAATTGCAATTTTTTGTAAAATGCTTTGTAAAATGGTTATAATATTTTATACTCGAAACCAATATTTAGGCATAATTAAAAAAATGGGGGGCTAAATTCTCATTTTTTCCCCAAATTTTTTAGCAAAAATTTGACCGCTTTTTTCTTCCGATTTTGGTCCAATCCACGATGCATTTTTATTCGCTCTTTTACATGAG
>CAMCSJ010000056.1 GCA_945878005.1 Rickettsia typhi
AAATTAATCTTGCCGAAACAATATCTTCTAGCATTTTAATATTATTATCAATTTCTTCTCGAACACTCAATCTTAGATGTTTATCAAAAATAATCGAAGTTGCTAAAATAATTTCTTCAATTTGCTGATCATTTAGATATAAAATTGAATTTCGTATTGTTGAATTAATATTAGTATTTGGATTATTATTTACAAAGAGTTGATAAACTTTTAAAAATTTAGTTAGGTTGCTATTTTGGTCTTCAACTCTACTAAGATAACGATCTTGATCCTCTGGAGAACAGTTAATAAAATAAGATATTTGATCTTTGATAGATTCTTTTTTGTAAAATTGTTCTAATTGACTTAAACTAATATTTTCTTGAGAGATAATTTCATCAAGCTCAGAAATTTCTTGCGGTTCAAGGCTTTCAATATTTGAAAATAAACTTGTTATTTGTTTTTTTTGAGCTTCTGTTAAAGTTAATAAATCATTGGCTCTCGCTAATTTGTAAAGTAAAATTAAAAATTTCTCAGCTTGATTTTGATCTTCAAAAATAGGATTATATGATTGCAATGCTTGCGAATCTAATATTCCAGTTTTTTCAAAAATTTCTTTAACAATTATTGGATATAATTCATTAAATTCTTTTTGTGGAGAAGTTAAAATCCTTCCATTATCAATTGTTAAGAAGAAGCGATTTACGCCATATCCATTATGTTGAGTTATTGAAGAATATTGTTGAGATGATATGAAGGATTTTATTTCTGCATTTTGTCCTGGATTTATTCCTAATCCAATATTTTCATAAAATTGATTTAAATTTCTGGTGTGCAATGAAAATAATTTTAAATTAGGAAATTTTGAACAAATTTCAATAATAGCTGAAAATTTATCATGAGCATTAATTTCTTGTGAATAAAGAAATATTTCTTGGTAATTTTTGATATTTGCACCAGATATTGCAAAACTTGACGAATTAATATTTTCTAAAAGTTTTGTTAGTGTTTCGATACTTTCGATACTTTGTAAAAAATAATCATTTAAAAAATCACTGATTTCTGAATGAAAAATATCACCTCCTGAATCTAATTCTTTAAATTTAGCAATAATTTGATTAAATATTTCAACTTCATTATTTCTTTCTAGTATATCCCTAATCTCTTGAACTCTAGCTTCATTTGATCCAGAATTTGTCATTTTTGAATTTTGCATAAATTTGTAATTAGTTAAAAAACTATTAATAACTGTTTATAACTAACATTTTATAATGCAAGATAATTCTTAAATTATTTTTATTATTTTAATTTAACTAAGTGATAAAGTTTAAAATATATCCTAAATATAATTTGAGAAATCTTATTTATTATTCATTTTAAAGGTTAGTTTTAAATGATAGATATTTTGTAAAAATTATTTTTATTACAGCTGAAGAAAGCTTAGTGAAAATATTAATTCACAGATTATGAAGATCGGATTTACAAAAAATTAGATAATTCTAGACTAGTTTAAATTGATTCAATAATCTAATTTTGGAGAACAAATTGTAATGCAAGATACTCCAAATCTAGGATTTAAAAACCTCGCAATTTTAATATCTAAATTAAAAATAAATTTAAAAATTATATTAAGAAAACCATTATTAAACTCGACATTACTTACTCGATTAATTTTCAATATTTTAGTTATTTTATGATGTAAATAAATAGGAATAAATAATAAAAAATTAAAATAATAACTTTCAACAATTTCAAAATTATTATTTAAAATTTTGGCATTAAGTTCTGCTTTCAAATATCTTCTTTTGTGCATAACAAGGTCATCATGTATACTCCACAATGATTGAAAACATAGAAGCGGTAATGATAATTTTACCATTATCTTTTAAAATTCTTCTCATTTATTTTGTCTCATTATTCATTTTTATTTATAACTTTATTTTTATTTAAATAATCTTGAGATTTAATAATTTCTTCAGTGATATAGGGTGGACGATTTTTTACTTCTAAAAAAATTCTTCCAACATATTCACCAATAATTCCAATGAAAATAAAATTTAATCCACCCAAAAATAAAATTACACTCATGATTGAAGCATATCCGGGAACTCCTTGATCATAAAAAATTTTGTTGATGACAATTAAACATCCAAATAAAAAACTTAAAAATGAAATTACAATTCCGATGTAAGTAATCATTCGAATCGGGAAGGTTGAAAATGAAAAAATTCCATCAAGAGCATATTTAATCATCCGTGGATAATTATATTTTGAATTGCCTTGAGTTCTTTTGGGTCGTTCAAATTTAATGGTGAATGTTTTATATCCAACCCAAGAAAAAATTCCCCGCATAAAGCGATTTTTTTCTTTCATTTTTTTGATATGCTCAACAACATCGCGATCAATTAATCGAAAATCTCCTACATGCTTAGGGATTTCAATATCCATAACTTTTTTTGCCAATTGATAAAATAAATTTGAGGCAATTCTTTTTAGTAAGGGATCATTTCTACTTGATCGCTGAGCAAGAACAACCTTATAACCTTTTTGCCAATTTTTAATCATTTCAGGAATTGCACTTGGGCAATCTTGCAAATCAGCATCTAAGGGAATTACCGCATCCGCATCGGCAAAATCAAGTCCTGCAGTTAAAGCAATTTCTTTGCCAAAATTTCGAGAAAATTTAATTATTGTTAAGTTCTGTTTGTTTCTACTAATCTCTGTTAGAATCTCATAAGTTTTATCTAAACTTCCATCATCAATTGCGATATATTCATAATCAATTTCGATATTTTTAAAAACTTCATCAAGGGTTGTAAAATATTGGTGTATAGCATTTTCTTCGTTAAAAAATGGCGTAATTATAGCAATTTTTTTCATGTAATTATTTTTTTGAAATATGTTTTGATTGTTCTTTTTTTAAGATTTTTTATTTTTTTAAAAAATATTTTTAATTTATTTCTTAAAAGTTTTTTCCCAAATCCAAGATGATTCGATAATTTCATCCAAACTAGAGAATCTTGGTTGCCAATTAAGTGTTGAAATAATTTTTTTATTACAAGCAATTATCGAATCGCAATCACCAACTCTTCGAGAGTGATATTTTATTTTAAAATTAGATTTAGAAATTTCTATAGCTTTCTTGACAATTTCTAAAACTGAAAATCCATTTTGGGTTCCAATATTAAAATGATGATTTCCAACTTCAACATTTGATAAATATTTTAAAACCTCTAAATGAGCTAAGCAAATATCTTTGACATGAATATAATCGCGAATGCAAGTTTGATCTTTAGTTTTATAATCATTTCCATAAATATAAAAATCATAATCTTTACGATTGATTGCCCGAAGGAGTAAGGGAATAAGATGAGTTTCGATTTTACGATTTTCTCCTAAATTATTTTCATTATCCGCTCCGCAAGCGTTAAAATACCGTAAAATTGCATATTTTAATTTATGAATTTCTCCAAAATCTTGAAGAGCTTGTTCGATAATTAATTTAGTTTTACCATAAACACTTTCGGGAATTTTTTCATCATCTTCTAAAATTAAATTATTTTTAGTTTTGTAAACTCCTGCAGTTGATGAAAAAATAAAATTACAATCACTTTGAATTTGATGCATAATTTCAATAAAATTTAGGGCATTAACTACATTATTTTTATAAAAAGAAATCGCATTTTGCATTGATAATCCTACCTCAATGCTCGCTGACAAATAAATCACTGCATCAATTTTTTGTTTTATAAAAATCTCATTAATAATTTTTTTTTGAGCAATATCTGCCTTGATAAATTGAAAATTGGGATGAGTAATTTTTAACGAAAAACTATTACTCAAATTATCAATTCCAATAATTTTAAAATTATTTTGCAATAAAAGCTGAGCCATATTCGAACCGATATAACCTGCTACGCCAGTAATTAGGATGGTTTTATTTGCGAAATTCATCATCTTAAGAATATATTTATTTTAAATAAAAGATAATATTTTTAGTTAAAAAGTAATATTATTGTTATTTCTCAATAATTGTTAATTCATCTTTCAATCCAAAGAAATTCTTTGGTAAATGTTTTTTAATGTCATAGCCAAATCTAGCTAAATATCTTTTCTTAAAGTTAACGCCATTGCTGATATTGTAGATCGCTTCGTGATTTCCAATTGATGCTGAAAAATTAGCGATATTACTTGAACCTCGTAAAAAATGACTGCATTTGGAAAGCAAAATTGCTTCAACTAAAACTTCTAAACCAAGTAAATAGCGATGATTTTCTCGTGGATTAATATTAAATGAATTATATTTTTTTAAACGAAATACATCAATAAAAAAAGTTTTATCACCATATTTTTTTAAAAATATTTCGAAACAATTTAAATCTTCGCAAGCTAAAAATATTTTATCAATTTTATATTTGGTAAGCATTTCATCAGTATAGCGAAAAATCTGCTCCATCGTTGGACCAAAAGGATGAAGTTGAGTAGTGTTCATATCTTTTCCCCTGATATGCACTCCAAGAATTTTAATATTATCGCTAAAATATTGATCATATTTTGCAAGTTCTTGTTTTACATTATCTTGCAATCTAACATCTTCTAAAAAAATTTGTCTATTACTGCGTAATTTTTTATCACTGCGATTTTCTATCGATGCTTCAATATTTACCTCAAAACCATTTGAAAAAAAGACATTTTTACTTTGATAAACTTCTTCAAGACTATAAGGGGATGGTTGATGGAAATAATATTGCCAAGAATTTTTCGAGTTGTTAATTGGGTTTGCAGTGTTGTAAATTGTTGGAAAATTCTCGCAATCAATTATGGGAATAAAATTCATTTTTTTGGCAAATTCAAGATGCGCAAGAAAGCAATTTAAATTTGCAAAAAACCCTGAACCAATATTATCTCGCCAAATTACATAAAAAAATTTATCAGGATTTTTATCTCCAAAACTTTTAAATTTTAAGTTTGGCAATTCTTTTAACCTAAAAGGATAATTCCCAGAGAAATAATCATGGATTTGATTTGAACAGATAATAGAGCGAATTTTAAGACGCATTTTTCGACTAAGATTTTTACGTAAAGTTTTTAAATTTTTCATAAGTTTAATTTTTGATTTCTCTTCCCCTTATTTTATTTTTTAAATTTTTATTAACAATTAAAATGAAAATTAGATTAATGCTAATTTTCTTAAATTTATAATAAATAAAAATAATAGTTCTTAAAATTTTACAATAAATTCTTTGAGTTTGAGTAAAATTTATTGGAGGCAATTTATTATTAACAATATTAATTATATCTTGTTTATTTATTTGGAATTTTTTATATCCTTCTCCAATGTCTTTATATGCATTTTCTTGGATTTTTTCAAGATCATTAAAAATCAAAGGCTTAGGATTTTTATAATCAAAAAGATAACCATTTACTCCATGTTCAATATATTCATTCATTGTTGCATCATTATTGGCAATTACAATCTTGCCCATCGCCATTGCTTCAAGTAATGACATACCAATTCCTTCTTTTATTCTTGGAGCAATAAAAAAAGCCTTATCTTTTATCGCTAATAAAAATTCTTCTCTGCTATCAAACCAGTTTGATGAGACGAGTTGAAATTTTTTTATTTGCTTTTCGCTTGCTTTATCTATTAATTGATAAGGATCTAGTGCTTGATGGAGATGAATATTAATCGGATAATTAGCGAATAATTTTTCTACTAAATTCAAATTAATTTCATCTCGCCTTTGCCAGAAAAATAATTTATTTTTATCGCCAAAGCATTTTTCTTGAGGAGTTGGAAAATATTGAAAATAATGGGTTTGTAGACCGAGATTTAAAAGTTTATTATGGATTCTTTTTGAGAAATTAATAAAGATTATTTTGTTAATTTTTTTATAAAGGTTTTTTATTATATCTTTAAAATCTAAAGAGTCATACATTGGTATAAATATTATTTTTTTAATATTTTTATCCTTTAAAATTAGTCGATATGGAGCTATTTGATAAAAAATAATGTGATGATATTTTTCCTTAAAAAATATTTCTTTATTAACCTCAGGACCATTTTGCCAAGTTTCATCATAGTAAATTTCAACATCAAATGACTCTTTAAGATGATCAAGCAGAAAGCTATTGGAGAAGGTTTTTTGGTGATAGCCATGACCAATGAAGAGAATCTTATTTTTAACTTGACTCATAATTTCTTAAAATAAGATTTTAACATTCTTTCAATTGGTTTTATAATAAATCTTATCCTGAAAAAATGTTTAGCAGAATATATAAATTTGAAATTATTTTTTATAATTCTTTTTTTAAGATCTAATTGAGTAAGATTACCAATTTTGTATTTCGGATTTAGAAATGGAAAAATAATAATTTTTATAAGAAGAAATGGCGATATATTGTGAGAATATATATTAAAACAATCTAGTCGAGAGAAATTTTTTTTTGAACAATATTCGTGTATAATTTTAGAAGCTTCGGTATGGCTATCTAATTTTTTTTTGAATGATATTCCAATAAATCTTGATAATACAAGGTTTTTATTCAGTTCTACCCCATTAACTCCATTAATGATAATTTTAAAAATAAATAAAAAGTCAGATGCAATTTTTAATGATTCATCAAATAATCCATATGTTTCAAATAACTCTTTTTTACATAACATTGTTTGATGGCAAAATGGCATTCGATAAGTTATGGATTTTATATCTGCTTTAAATACATCTTGTTCATTTATATTGGAAATTACAATTGCATTACTACATGAAAATGAAATATTCTCGTTAAATTCAATAGCTTCAGATAATAGATTAATCGCATTATTCTCAAGATAACAATCATCCGTATTCATAAATGCAATAAAATCTCCGCTTGATTTGGCGATTCCTTTATTCATTGCATTATATATTCCAGTATCTTTTTGTGAAGTCATTATTACTGGCTTTTTTGAATAATTTTTTATTAAAAAATTAAGATACTCTAATGTTCCATCCGTTGAACAACCATCTATGATAACATGTTCGATATTTTCATAATCTTGATCATGAACAGATTTGAACATTTGCTCCAAATATTCTTTTCCATTATCGTTAGATAAAGCGTTGAAAATTACTGTAATTATAGAAATTTTTTTCATTTCGTGATTATTTTAGTAAATATTTTTTGACCAAACTGTTATTCCAAGAATTTTAAATCTAATTTTATTGATCTTATTTTTTTTAATTTCAAAAATTGATTTAATTATTTTATTGAGATATTGGTATAAATACATTTTTTTATGTTTTTTTCTAAGCAGTGCAATTGATTGTTTTTTGTAAGGTAATGCTAATAAATGTCTAGATTCATCAACTGATTTTTGTCGATAATAAAAAAGAGTTTCTCTTAAAATAAAAATCTTTTTATTATCATCAATAAAATTTAACCAGAAATCTAAATCCTCGCAATCTCTATTAAATGATTCATCATAACCGCCATATTTGATCCATAAATTTTTTGGGTACATCGCTGAAACTAAACAGCAATTTTGGAGCAAATACATGTTAAATTTGCTTGGATTTTGTTTAATTTCTTTGATATCATGCATATATTCAATTTCGCCAAATATCTCAACATCGCAACCTACAACAGAATAATTCGAATTTAATATTTTATGAGTTAATTTTTCAATACATGTTGGAGCAATTTTATCATCACTGTCTAAGGGATAAATATATTCGCCATTAGATTTTTTAATACCATTATTTCTTGCACAAACTACTCCCTGATTGGTTTGATTAATAACTAAAATTCTTTTATCAATCTCTGAGTATTTTTCTAAAATATTTTGCGAATTATCCAAAGATCCATCATTGATGCAAATAATTTCAATATTTTTATATGTTTGAATGATTACGCTTTCTAAGCATTCTGCGAGATATTTCTCAGCATTAAAAACCGGTATAATAATTGATATTAATGGATTATTATTGCATATATTGGTTTTTTTAATCATTATTTTAATATTAAAATTGAATCGATTTTTAAAGATGAATAAATTCCTGATCACTGCTCCACATTTCGCGAATTGGCTGGAATTCGTTAAGGATTTTTATTAATGATTTGAGGTAATTTTGGGTATTTACTTGACTAGCAAGTATTGCACCACGATTTTGTAGATCAATTCTAAGTTGTGAATTATTTTGTAAATTGATAATTTGCTCAACAATTTCATTTTCATTTAATGGATTAAAAAATAATGCGCAATCTTGTAATTGCTCTTTTGCTCCAATATAATCAGCGCAGATGACTGGACAATTTAATGCCATAGCTTCAAGTGGTGGAATATTATCTGGTCCAAAAATTGAAGAATAGGTTAGGGCAAAAGCATTTTTATATAAGGAAATGATTTCTTCTTTACTAACAAATCCTAAAAATTTAACAAAATTTTGCAAACCAAATTCCTGAGTTTTTTGCTTGATATATTCCATATTTCCTTTGTTGGATCCGGTAAAAACTAGATCAAAATTAATGTTTTTTTGCTGTAAAATTTTTAATGCTTTGAGCAAGCGAATATGATTTTTATGAGGCCAAAATTGTGCAGGGTAGAATAAATATTTTTGGGTTTTAAGATTATGCTTGGTAAGAATATTATCGTCACCCATAAGATTATAAACATAATTAGGAGTAGGCATCGGGATAGTTTTAATTCTCTCAAGCGGATAATTATAAAATTGATTTATTTGCCTTGCTCCGGCATTATTTCCAATTATTGCAAAGGAAGATTTGCCAATCATTTTTTGGTAAAAATTTTCACGATCTTGATATTTCCATCCGCTGATACTAACTTCAGGGAAATAGGTTTGTAATCGATGTGCCAAGTCCCAAATCGTAAATGCATAAGGAATTTTTAATTCAAGATATTGGTGACATATAAACCAGAAAAATTCTATTTTATTTTTTTTAATTTCTTCGTTAATTAAATCGTCAATTAAAATAATTGCAGAGTTCTTTTTCTTAGATTTTTTAAAAAATTTTCTCTTGGGAATTACTTCTTTAATTTTATCGATATTTTTAATATTAATAAAATTTACTAATCCACCATAATTTTTAATAAGATTTGTGCAATTATCATCATCTTCAACAAATAAATAAAATTGATGATTGCTTTTAGATTTAGCAATTTCATCTAATAGACTCAATTGAAATGTTGCTCCACCACCAACATCTTCTTTCATTATTTTTCCAAGCCAAATTCCAACTCGCATAATTTAAATTTTTTTAAGAATAAAGCAAACTCCCCAGCTATCCTTACTAGCAGGGATTTTTGACAAAAATTGATGATAATCAAGTAGTTTGAAATTATTATTTTCGCAAAGCATTTTAACTTCATTTAAAAAAAGATAACGCATATTATGAGTTTCTATTATTTTATGTTGAGAGTTATTAGCCTTACTAGTTATATTAATTTCATAATTAACTTTAACGATATTATTATTAAAATCAACCTCGCTAGTAGCGTTTCTGGTTATTTTAAGATGATTATTTTCTAATATTTTAACCCTTGATTCAGGCAGTTGCGTTAATACCGCAGGACCATACCAAGCATCAAAAATAAAAATTCCATCACAATCAAGATGAAGATTGGCAGTTTGAAAATAATCATTGAGATCCTGATTGCTATTTTGATAACTTGCTACATGAAATAAAGAAATTACCGTATCAAATTTTTGATTAGCTCGATAATTTCTGGCATCGCCAAGGGCAAAAGA
>CAMCSJ010000057.1 GCA_945878005.1 Rickettsia typhi
TTTTGAACATGAAGTCGATTTTCTGCTTCATCAAAAACTACCGATTGTTTTGATTCAAGAACATCTTTGCTAACTTCATATCCGCGATAAGCAGGAAGACAATGCGTAAAAATTGCCGTTTTTTTTGCCAAATTCATTAAGCTTTTATCTACTTGAAATGGCATAAGTAAATTAATTTTTCTTTGTTTAATTGCATCATTATTTTCCGCTTCATCTCCCATTGATATCCATGTATCGGTGATTATCACATCAGCATCTTTAACAGCTTTTTTGGGATCGTGAATTAGTTTAATTTTAGCTTTACTTTTTACCGCTTTTTTTATTTCTGCAATTGAAAAATTAATTTCAGCTGGACTAGCAATAACAAGCTCAAAATCAAAAATTACGCTAGCTTGAATCAAAGAATTTAAAACATTATTTTGATCACCTAACCAAACAATTTTTTTGCCAGAAATTTTTCCTTGATGTTCTTCGATGGTAAGAATTGTAGCAAGAATTTGACAAGGATGAGAATAATCCGATAAGCCATTAATTACGGGAACGGTTGAATTTTTTGCTAATTTCAAAATAGTTTCATGAGCGTAAGAGCGAATCATAATCGCATCAACATAACGCGAAAGCACTTGAGCGGTATCTTCAATGGTTTCGCCTTTTCCTAATTGCATTTGGTTTTTATTGAGAACTATCGCTTTACCACCTAATTGATTGATTGCAACTTCGAAGGAAATTCTAGTTCGGGTAGAATTTTTTTCAAAAATCATCGCAAGGTTTTTATGAGCTAACAATTTTGATTGACCAGATAAATCCTTCTGCTTCTTGAGCTTATGAGCAATTTCAATAATTTTTTTTAATTCCTTGGAATTAATTTTATCGATATCAATAAAATCTTTTTTTAAATGTTTTTGTTGTTGAATAATTTTTTTCATGTTATTTTTAAAATAATTACTTAAAAATTTAAAATAGCTTTACAATAATTTAATTCAATGCCAAATATTGTAGAAATATTTTAGAAATGTTATTAACAAAGAGTTAAAATTCAATTTATTAAATAACATTGAATAACAAAACTTAATAATAAATTATAATTATCAAGTTTTATTGTTTATATTTTTTTTTAAATTAAAAATTGCTGTAAATTAAAACAAAAATACCAATAATGTCAAAAAAAATTTTTATCGTGAGTGGAGGAACGGGTGGACATATAATCCCAGCTCGTTGTCTTGCTGAATCATTATCTAATCTAAATCATCGAGTTTTTTTCTTCGGGGATCAAAAAATTAAAAGCTATGTTAATAACAATGATAAATTTTCCTCGCATATAATTCAATCTTCGCAATTAAAAAAATCAATTATTTTTCTTGCCAAGGCAAGTCTAAAAATAGCTTTTGGTATTTTGCAATCTGGGTATTTTTTCATTCGCTATCGACCTGATTATCTAGTTGCGTTCGGAGGATATGCAAGTTTTGGAATGTTATTTGCAAGCGTTGTTTTTAAATGTCCGATAATTCTTCATGAACAAAATGCTCATCTAGGTAAAGTTAATCGCATCTTTGCTAAATATGCTACCAAAATTGCTACATCTTTTCCTCAAATTACTGGAATTAAAGATGGCGATTTAACTAAAATAATTTTTACTGGCAATCCCGTTCGTAGCGAAATTATTGCTCTCAATAAAATTGAATATCAAATTCCTCATCTTAAAGAAGAAATTGCTAACGTAAATAATCTCAAAACAGGTTATGATGTAATTTTAAATTCTGATTTTTATGAAATTGTTAAAACTAAAGAACAGATCAATATCTTAGTGATTGGAGGATCGGGAGGAGCAAAAATTTTTAGCGAAATTTTACCAAAATCTTTCTTTAATCTTAATGAAAATATTAAAGAAAAATTACAAATTATTCAGCAATGCAGATTGGAATTGGTAGACTCAACTCTTAAATCTTATAAAGATCTTAACATGAATGCAGTAGTTAGTGGATTTTTTAACAATATGAGCGAATTAATAAGAGAAGCTCATTTGGTAATTTGTCGATCGGGATCTTCAACAATTGCCGAATGTTGTATTGCCAAAAAACCGATGATCCTTGTACCATTTGAATTATCAGCTGATAATCATCAACAAAAAAATGCTCAATATTATCAGGAAAATGGTTGCGCAATTATTATTAAAGAACAAGACTTTACAATAAACAATGTTAATGATATAATTAATCAACTCTTGACTTCACCGCAAACATTAGTAAAAATGTCGCAAAGTTGTTCAAAAATCGCGAATATTGAAGCAACCAATAATTTATCCAAAATAGTTTTAAGTTAATATTGTTTAACAATTATTAATGATAAATTTATTTTCAATTAAGATTTGGTTATAATAATCAAAAATAATTTATTAATGAAAAATAACATTAGCAAAAAATTTTTTAAAAATAAAAAAAATTTGCACCAAACAAGTGAGGATCATAAAAAGACTGATGGTTTTGAGGCTAATCTTAATAGTGAAACTCCTAAGAAAATAACCTTGGGAACAATTTATCGCCAAAAAAGATTAGATAGTGGAATTGATATAATCAAAGCTAGTAATTTTCTTAAGGTTCGCTTATTTGATTTAAATGCTGTTGAAAATGATGAGATTAACAAAATTAATAAAAATATTTATGCTCCAGGATTAATTCGCTCTTATGGTAAATTTTTAAAAATTGACGAAAAACTAATCGAAGAAAAAATTAAAGAATTATCATTTCGTTCAAATATTGATAATAAAAAACATATTTTAGTAAATATCGGAGAACATCTGGAGCTTACTCCTAAAAAGGAATTATTATATAATACTTCGTTAATTGCATTTTTTTTAATATTGATCATATTTGTTATTTCTAGTATTTATAGCAAAAAAATAATAATGTTTAAAACGAGCGATATTGTTAATGAAATTGCCAAAATAGAAAAATAAATTTATTAATTATGGGTGTTAATTTTAAAGAATTAATAATAAAAATTCTTCAAGAATCTATAAAATATCGAGATGTTATTATCCATTCCAAGGTCCTTCGCTTGATATTTTTTGGTGGAATTATAATTGGCTTACTGTTATTTTTTATCCCATTATTTTTTGATAATTCAATGCTAAAATTTAGCTTAATTCAAAAAATTTCTCGAGCTACTAATGCTGATTTTGACATTAATGGTGATGTTGAAATTAGTTTTTTACCTAGACCAACCATTACAATTTCCGAAGCAGTTTTATTAAATTATAAACATCAGCCAAACTTTGCTAAAGAAGAAGAATTATTTAATTTTTATGCTAAAAATATTAAAATTAAATTTTCCATTTTTGATATTTACAGCGATAATCTTGCTAGCGAAATTGAATTTACTGATGGTTTTTTTGAGGTATTTAGTGACCCAAAAAATATTCCCCAAAGAAATAATAAAATCACTGATGTTTTGGTTGGATATAAAAAATTACCATCAGTTTCTCCAACTGAATCAGGTTTGAGCATTAGCAATAAAATTTTTAAATTTTCAGAAATTATTGATGATGATTTTCGTCACTATTTGGAAAAAATTCCTTCGATTCGTTTTACAAATTGTTCATTTAGTTTTTTTAATAAACTTGGTAAAAATAAAGATTTTCAAGATATTAATGCTTCTTTAAATTTTTCACAAAATTATAATTTTGCCGAAGGTTCTTTTTCGAGTGAAAAAATAATAAGTAAATTTGAATATCAAACCATATTCAATGTTGATTCCATTAAGCCCAAATCTTATTTTTACTTATCTTCTCCTAATGTTGAAATGCATCTTAAGGGAAATTATAGCGGTGAAAATAAGGGAATTTTTGCAAGTAATTTTAAAGGCGATCTTACCATTAACATCAATGACTTCAAGTCATTTTATAAAACTTATTTTGCTGATCCAAAAAGCCATTTAATTGCCAAATTACGAAAAAATAATATTGCAATAAATATTAAATCAAATATCGAAAATGAAGATAAGGAATTTAATCTTAAGGATATTGAAATTAAATCCCCAATCATTACAGGAAATGGAGATCTTTATTTTGCGATTCATGAAAATACTCCGATTCTTGATTTAGATCTTAACATTTCTGAGGTGGATTTTGATGCTTTAATTTCCCAAGAAGTTTTAAATATTGAAAATTACGAATTACCAAAAGTTGTTGAAGATGCATTATTTAAAAATAATAACAGTAAAATTGTTAATGATGATGAACTATTAGCTAAATCTAAAATTATTAACGAAAAAAATATTTCTGCTAATAGCAATAATATTTCACCAGAATCAAAAAATATTAATATCTCTCAAGATCAACAATCCCAAGATCTTAAACCAATAGATAATATTTCCAAAAATAGTGAAGAGGCAAAATCAAAATCCCAAAATATTAACGATAATTTACAAATAGTTGCTAATTCTAATCCAGAGAAAGAATTAATCGCTTCCAATTCTCAAATCAATAATAACAAAAAAAATAACCTTAATTTAATAAATAGTTTTAAAGATTTTGATGTTAATGTTGATGTTAAAATAAAAAATTTAAAACTTTGGAACAATGAATTTAACGATTGCGATATTTATTTAACCATTAAAAATACTGGGGAAATCATGATTCTTCCTGCTATTGTGAAAACTCCAGGCAATGGTAGTTTTTATGTTCGAGGAATTGTTGATAATAAGCAAATTCCTAAATTTATTGGAAGCGTTGATTATAAAGGTAAAAATTTAGGAGAAATTCTTAAATGGCTAAAACTGGAAAATAATAATTTTAAATTTCAGAATTTTAACGAATTTCGTTTTTATTCAAATCTGCTAATGCTTCCAAGCTATATTGCCTTTGATCAAATTTATTTTAATTTAAATAAAAATGCCACGGAATTATTTGGCGAAAGCAAGATTATTCGCAACAATAAAAACACCTCAATTATTAACAATTTCGAAATTACTGATTTTGATATAGACAAGCATATTATTTTCAACAAAGCTAGTGCTACAAACCTAACAGCTAACTCATTGATTAAAAAAATAATGTGGCTTAACAATATTAACAGCAATAACCAAATATCACTAAACTTCAATAAACTTACCGTTAATCAGGAAGATTTTATTGATCAAAAAATTAATTTAAAATTTAATCGCGGATATTTCAATGTTGATAATTTATCACTTAGATCAACGCAAACAAATCTTGATTTGAATTTATTCATTGATATCAGCAACCAAACCCCAAGCATAAATTTTAAAGCAATTGGTCCTAAATTAAATTTAGACCCAAGCAATATCCAACCTGCAAAGCCAAATGAAGATAATTCAGTGATTAACGAAGCCGAAAATATTGCCAAAAATACCATTGAAAAGATTGAAATTTTCAAAAATAAATCACCAATAAATAATGATTTTCTTGAGAATTTTTATAGCATTCCATCGCTTGAATCATTTAATGGAAAAATCGAAGTTAATATCGAAGATATCGCCTTAAAAAACAAACATGTTAAGCAACTTAAATTTAATGGCGATTTGAAAAATGGAACCCTTGATAATGTCAAATCAACATGGCAAAACTATAATGGAGATTTTAGCTATTCTGGCTTGATAGATTTGAAAGATAATAAAATTATCAATGGCAAAATTTCTGCAACCAATATCAATATCAACGAGCTTATGAAAGATATTTTTTTAAAAGATAATATTTTTGGTATTGCTAATATTTCGGCAAATATAATTTCAATTGCCAATAACAAAAAGGATTTTCTTAAAGATTTAAAAAGCGAAATAAGGTTTAGCGTTGTTCAGCCAATCATCTCAGGTTTTGGAATTAATGAGTTGGTAAATAAAATGTTTAAAATAAAAATTTATCGCAATGAACTCCAAACTCCTGAAAAAATTCTTTTTAATCCCGAATCAAAAAGTTTATTTAAGCAAGCCAAAGGAAGTATCATTTTAAAAAATAATAATGATGGAAGAATTCGTGTAGAATTTTCTGGTCCTGCAATCAATTCAGTTTTGAGTGGAACTTTAAATGTTGAAAAGCAAAATTTTGATTGGCTATTTAATTCAATTTTTCTAACAGGAAATGTTGCTAGCCCAACTCCCATAAATCTTGCTATTAAAATCAAAGGATCACCAGATGAATATACCAACATTGCAAATACTAATCAAATTCGTCAATATCTTGGATTGCAAGAGCAGATTTATCAATCAAAATTTAATGCCAAAGAAAATTCTAAAAATAATCAAGAAACCAATCAATCTCAACAAAATAACATAGAAAACAATAATTCCCAATTAAAATCAACAGATATCAACAAATCTCAAGATAATTCAACAATAAATAATTCTCAACCAAATAATCTCGATAATAATCAAGATTTAAATTCCAACAACTCTCAAAATTCTGACTCAACAACTAAATCTCCACCCAAGTTAAATGAAAAAATTATCGAAGAAACTAAGCCATTACCAAACAAAATTCCTGAAAAATCTCGTGAAGAATTTAAGATTATTGAAATCAATGAAGAATAAGATTTATTAAATTTGCTTACGCAAATTTAGAATTAATTTTGAATCGCACTTAATTAAATTTGCTTACGCAAATTTAGAATTAATTTTGAAACGCACTTAATTAAATTTGCTTACGCAAATTTAGAATTAATTTTGAATCGCTTCACGTCGAATGAATCGACGTATTCGCGATGAGTTTTAATTTGATAAGTATGTATTCGCGATGAGTTTTGATTTGATGAGTTCGTATTCGCGATGAGTTTTGATTTGAAGAATTCGCGATGAGTTTTAATTTGATGAGTACTTATTTGTTATGAGTTTTGATTATAAATAAAGTTTGATTTAAAATAAATAATTTTCCCAATGAATAAAATTTCTCTAACAGATATTCTTGCCAAAAAAAATCACGAAAAAATCACTTGCCTAACAGCATATACTTCTTCAATCGCTAAAATCATTGATCCCTTTTGTGATATCATCTTAGTTGGAGATTCTTTGGGAATGGTAATTTATGGGTTTGATAATACTCGTGAAGTAACAATTGAAATGATGATTGCTCATGGAAAAGCAGTTTGTAAATCCGCAAAACATTCATTTACCGTAGTTGATTTACCTTTTGGTTCCTACGAAGATTCACCCGCTCAAGCACTTGAATCAGCTCGAAAAATCATCGATCAAACTGGATGTGATGCCATAAAAATAGAAACTCCATTGCAATTAATTCCTACCGTAAAATTTCTCCACGATAATAAAATCAATGTTATGGCTCATATTGGACTTATGCCTCAGAGTGTTGAAAATAGTAAGGATTTTCGCTATCAAGGAAGAGATCCTAGTGATGCTCAAGAGATTTTTAACAATGCCATAGAACTTGAAAAAGCAGGAGCATTTTCAATTGTCATCGAAGCAGTTCCTGAAAAATTAGCAAGAGAAATTTCTCAAAATTTAAAAATTCCTTCAATTGGAATTGGAGCATCCGCAGATTGTGATGGACAAGTTTTGGTCATTGATGATCTCCTTGGTTTAAACACTGATTTTAAACCAAAATTTGTAACACGATATGAAGATTTAGCAACCAAAATTTCTAATGCGGTAAGTAATTTTAGCAAAGATGTTAAAGATAAAAAATTTCCCCTTCCCCAAAATTTATTGTAATTGCTATAAGTAAGTTGATCGCTATTAATTTATATAAAACTTATCGCTGATATTGACATCTTTGAGTGTAAATAGGTTTAATAATCGCCGAAACATAACATCAATTTTTCCATAAATGACAATGATATCTTCTATATCTTGAAAACAATTCATCAATTAATAATTTTGAAACTACTTATAACTAGTTTAAACTAGTTTATTTGTAATTAATATTAAATAAATAAAATATTAATTTTAGTTATATATTATTTATAATTAGTTGAAAAAAATGGATGTATTGATATAGCAATAGATAAGATGATAGAGCTAGATAGAGATTTTACAATTCAAACAAGTGAAATCATAGAAACTATCAAAATTACCCAAGATGATTATTATTTTAAAATATTATCCGAGGCAATAAAATCTAAAAAGAAAATACAATTTAATATCGAATTTTTTTACCAAGATAGCATTAAAATTTTTCAAAATTTTAAAAAATATTTTGAATTAGTTGATCGCACAATTAAAACTGACGAATTTGAATATTTAAAATTTTCATTTTGTGGCAAACAGATATTTTCACCAAGATTTGGATGGTGCAACTATGAAGGTAAATTTAATAAAAATAAAATTCCAAATGATTCAAATGGCAAGATAATTTTTTAAATGGAATGAGCTATGAAGGAAATATTGTTAACGGCATTTTATCGGGAGAAGGGAAAATAATTTTTCCAAATAAAAAACCGATAAAAGTTACAATGAAAAATAATGTTATTATCAGTTCTGATTTATTTCCAGAATTGAATATTAAATTAAATTTCTTTGATAGTAATTTATTCTTATTTGCTGGATTAGATTATAAAAACTTAATTTTTGTTTAAAAAAATTTCATATTTTTAGGATTAAAAATCTAAGTCAAGAAATCGCCTTTTTTAGAATTTTTATTTTAATTACCCCTCACCTTAAGCCCTCTCCCCACTGGCGTGGGGCGAGGGAGTAGATCGAGATTTCCCCTAAGCCTTAGAGCGGGCTTGCACCCCTACAAATTTTCACAAACTCACAAAAACCTTCGAGCACCTAGCTAAGCCCTTGAGGGGGAGCAGATTTAGAAGGGCTTAACGGTAGTTAAGTCCTTCTAAATCGTGGGGGGTCAAAATACTAGAGTAACATGGGATAACGCAAGATCCTCGATCTACTCCTTACATCCCTACAATTTCGCTAAATAATCCCGAAGCTCTCGGGCTATCGCTCTCCCCTTGAGGGCTTGCACCCCTACAAATTTTCACAAACTCACAAAAACCTTCGAGCACCTAGCTCCCCCCTTGAGGGGGAGCAGGCGAGCGAATCGCAACGGTAGTTGCGGTTTGGGAGCCGAGGGGGGTCATAAAGCTAGAGTCATATGGGATAATGCAACATATAAAAAACTTTAAATAAAATTTTTATAAAAATGTCGATTTCTTGATTTAGATTTTTAATCCTAAAAATATGAAATTTTTTTAAATAAAAATTAAAGTTTTTTTGAGATTTTTTTAAGGATTCTTTAGAAATTTTTTAGTTTAAAAGTAAAATCAAGAAATCGCCATTTTATAAATTTTATTTTAAATACCCCTCACCCCAACCCTCTCCCCGCCGAGGCGGGGAGAGGGAGTAGATCGAGACTTCCTCTAAGCCACGAAGCTGAAGAGAGGGAGAAGATCGAGGATCTTGCATTATTCCCTGTTACTCTAGTCCTTCGACCCCCCACGATTTAGAAGGACTTAACTGCCGTTAAGCCCTTCTAAATCTGCTCCCCCTCAAGGGCTTACATCCCTACAATTTCGCTAAATAGTCCCGAAGCTCTCGGGCTCTAAGCTCCCCCTTTGAGGGGGAGCAGGCGAGCGAATCGCAACG
>CAMCSJ010000058.1 GCA_945878005.1 Rickettsia typhi
AATTGCCATTTTTAGAATTTTTTTTAATCTAGTTTTTTATGTCTTGCGAGATCTTATGTTACTCTTGCTTTTCGACCCCCCACCGACTCCTTAAGTCTTTACTGCCGTAAAGACTTGTTCGTCGACTCCCCCTCAAGGGGGGAGTTATGTGCCCGTAGGCGTTTTAAGTATTTCTGTAAATTGTAGGGATATAAGCCCTCAAGGGGGGAGCTTAGAGCCCGAGTGTTTTGCAAGTTTTTTAATATTGTAGGGGCGTAAGCCCTCAAGGGGGGAGCTAGGTGCTCGAAGGTTTCTCGAGCTTGTGGAAATTTGTAGGGGCGTAAGCTCTGTGCGCACCACATCTAATTTTGTGCACCACATCTAATTTACATAAAATAATCTAGCACCGCAAGGCAATTGGGTTCAAGTCCCTCTCCGTGCCTTACATCCCTAAATTATTAAAAAAACCAAAACTATTCTCAATTAAATTCTAGCGAATATTTAAAATTTTATGAATTTGCAAAGAAATAAAATGGCCATTTTCTTGGCATAAATCTTGGGTTTTTTGTAAATTTTTAAGATTTTTATTTTGATCATATTCATCGATTGGCTGAAGATAAACTGGAATATTAAATTCACTTTGCCCTAACTCGGGAACCATTGAATATCTAGGATTAGAATCTGATATTAAAAATTTAAAAGCATTAATTCTAGGCAATAAATCTCTATTAACTGGAAAATATTTTTTATAAGAATTTTTTGGGGAACAAATAATTTTAACAGCTTTAGGTAATTTACGATATAGGGTTCCATTGGTTTCAATTTGAATTTGAAATTTTAATTTTATTAAATTTGCACAAAGTTTTGCAATTGGCTGAATCATTGGCTCTCCTCCCGTAATAACCACTAATTTGCGAATAATTTTTTGCTTGGAATTTTTTGATAATTTAATAATTTCTTCAATAATTTCTGGCAGTTTTTTTTCAATTGGATTATCAAATTCAGTATCACAAAAACTGCATTTTAAATTACAACCACTAAGCCTTACAAAAATTGCTGGTCTTCCTGCAAATGGTCCTTCGCCTTGAATTGTTGCAAAAATTTCTTGTATTGCTAAAAAATTTCCTTGATGATTTTTAAAACTAGTAATTTTATTTTTTCCAAACATAAATTTAATTTATTTTATAGTTCTTAAAACTTAATCAATAAAAATGAAAAAATTTTTTTTCAGTAAAATTTTTATCGCCATTTTATTTCTAATTACAGGATTTGCAATCAGTAGAACCTTTGATTATATTAGAAATTATAAAAATTCATCACAATCTTTCAAGGACAATATTAAGGCTTGGGTTAATGATACCAAAGAAGATATCGATCTTGGCACTAAAAAAATCTTTTATTTTAATGGCAAAAAATTTGTAACCGAAATTAAGCAAAGCGTAAATTTAGCAATCGATAAAACTCAAAATAATCTAGAAAATACCAGTAATAAATTAACTAATCCTCTTAAGGATTCCAAGAATAGCAATCAAAATAATATCAAAGATTCTGCCAATAGCGAGCCAATAAAATCAACAGAAGTTAGGAAATATGAAGATAATAAAAGTTTTTCATTTGAACTAATCCTAACTGGCTTTCGCTATGAGGATGTAATAATTTCAATCAATCATCAAGCGATAAATTTTTCCTCTAATTTAGGCAATAAATCTCTAGAAATTAATGGAAAAAATTATCGCAATAATAATTTAAATTCATTTTATCATTCTTTTGAATTACCTGAATATGATCACCAAAAAGATCCTGAAATTACCTACCAAGACAACATTGTTTGTGTTAAATTTTACAAGGTTTTTAAAAAATAATTAATTTATATTGCCCTGATTTTTTAAGATGATTTTTTAAATAGAATTTTAAAAATAAATTTTATTTTATTATTTTTTTCTAATCGAAATTTTAGGATCCATCAAATAAATTGGCTCAATTACATCTGGATAATTATTATTTTGAAATTTTTCTAATCCGATAATTCCTAAAATATAAGCATCATTATTTAATATCGCAATTTGATTGCTAGGAATTTCTGAAAATTTTTCAGCAAGTTCTTTTTGTTCAAAAATAAAAATATTTTGAGCATTATTGTAAGATTTTAAAATGGTTTCAATATCAACAAGACAAGGCTTGGAAAGATAATTTAGCTGTTGATTTTTTAATTCAAATCTCGCAATAAAAAAATCATTCGCCAATACATTAATCACGACATTTATAAATAAATTATCATTATTTTTTTTTAATATTTCTAATTGATTTAGCGCATAATTAGCTAATAATTCACATTTATCAACAGTTATTACTATTTTTTCACAAGCTATCTTAATAATTTTAGCAACTGTTAAAGCAACCCGAAGAGCTGTAAAACTAGCTGGTCCATTACATATCACCACTAGGTCCAAATCACTATAATCAAATTTATTTTTTTTTAAAATTTCGTCAATTTTTGCAACTAATAATTCGCTATGACTAAATCCGCTAGCAATTATTTCTTGATCGATTAATTTTTGATCACGCAAAATTGCAATTGCCAATTGCAAGTTGGAGCATTCAAAGGCAAGGGTTAGCATAGTTAATTTTAATTTAAAACTGATTTAATAACTTGTGCATCTAAAGAAAAAGCAGGAATAGTAACCTCATATTGCTCTTGGGTTTTTAGATTAATCATCTTATAAATTCCCGACATTATTCCCGACTGACAAGATAAATGAATTCCGCTATTATATTGGAAAATTCCCTGAGCTTCAATCTCTGGCTGTTCGCCAATTACGCCATCTCCCTTAACTTCTTGCAATTGACCATTTTCATCAATAATTTTCCAATATCTTGAAATTAATTTAACGGCAAATTTATTGCGATTTTCAATACGAACTTGATAAGACCAAATATAGATTTCACCAATATTGGTAATTTTATTACTGATATATTCTGGCCAAACTGCTATTTCAATGCCGTGAGTAGAGCATTGATATGGCTTTTGTTGCGAGATGATATCTTGAATTTCTTCAATTGTTTCGATTTTAAAAAGTTGCGACATGTTTAAATTAATTTTGTTAAATTTTTTTTAAAATTCCAATAATTTTTGATTTTCTACATTCGATCAGTTAAGTCAACAACTCTTATCAATTCTTTAAGATCAGTTATTCCTGCAACTACCTTATCTATTCCATCATCAACCATCGTTATAAAACCTTTTTTTATAGCATATTCTAACATCACTCTTCGCCCTGCTTCATTTAAAATTAATTCATCTAATTCACGATCAAATGTTAAAATTTCACAAATTACCACCCTACCCTTATATCCGCTTTGACCGCATTTCTCGCAACCAACTGCCCGATGAACCGATTTAACATGAGCATATTTTTCTCCAAGTAATCTTCTATCAGAATCATCTACGGGAAATTCTTTTTTACAATTTCCACAAAGTTTTCTTGCCAGCCTTTGAGCAATTACTCCAATTAACGCTCCCGACATCAAATAATTTGGAACGCCAATATTCATCAATCGCGGAATCGCTCCTAATGCGTCGTTAGTATGCAAAGAACTATAAACTTGGTGACCCGTCATCGCTGCTTGAATTGCAGTAATTGCAGTTTCCTTATCACGAATCTCACCAACCAGAATCACATCAGGATCTTGACGAAGTAAAGCTTTAATTCCCGATGCAAAATCCATTCCTACATCATGGCGAATATTTGATTGACGAATCAATGGCAAATGATATTCCACAGGATCTTCGAGTGTCATGATATTTTTATCAATCGAATTGATGTAATTTAACACTGTGTAAAGAGTGGTAGTTTTACCCGAACCCGTTGGACCAGTTAGGATAATAACTCCTTCGGGACGCTGAACAATTTTCTTTAAAATTTTAATATTAGCTTCAGAAAATCCAATTTTGTCAATGGTTAGAATTGACTGCTTCTCATCCAAAACACGCATTACAACATTTTCCCCATTGATGGTTGGTTGAGTTGAAACACGAAAATCAATTTTTCTACCGATAATTTCTGAACCAATTCTACCATCTTGAGGTTTACGACTTTCGGCAATATTCATTCCCGACATAATCTTCATCCTTACTGCAATAGCTGACCAGTAATCTTTGTGGATACTACGAATTTGTGTCATCTTTCCATCAATACGATAACGAATTCTTAAAAATGATCCTTCGGGTTCGAAGTGTAAATCCGATGCTCCGCGGTGAACCGCATCAGTCAAAATCGCATCAACCAAACGAACCATTGGACTTTTATAATCTCCTTTCAACTGCTCTTCTTCATTGGGATTTTTCTTTGCTCCAATTGATTCAATCTCTTTAAGAATTCCTTCAATCGACATCTCATAATCGTAATATTGATCAATTCCTTTCATGATTTCAGTTTCGGGAACATAGACGGGAACTATTCTAAATTCGGGTGGAAAGAAACGTCTAACTTGATCAATTGCTACAATATCGAAAACATCTGCCATGCCAATAGTTACCGATACCGCATTATAAGCTACGGCGATAAGCTTATTTCGCATTGCAAATTCTTTGGGTAATTTTTTTACCAATTTGGCATCGATGATTGAATTGCTTAATTCAAATTTTTTTATACCCGAAGATTCGTTTAAAATTTCACCCAACGCTCCTTCAGAAACGAAGCCCATTTCCACTAATATTGCTCCGATATTTTTATCAGTTTTATTGCGTTCAAGCTCTTTCTTGGCAATCTCTAGCTGGTCATCAGAGATTACTTTTTTTTCCAATAATTTTGAGCCGATATCGCCCGCTGTACTTTTAATCATTAGTTAACAATCAATATTTTTTTATTATTTATTAGCAATTTTTAACTATTATCAATAAAATTATTTTTTTCTAAAATTTAAATTTATTTTTAAAATTTACAAAAATTTATTCTATGCCAATTGATAGTTTTATAAAAAAAAATGTTCAAGGCGATTTTTTAATATTTTCTTAAATGATACGAAATTGATATTAAAAATTTTGGTAAAAATTTTGGTAAAATTTATTTGCCAAAAAAATTTTACTTCTTTAAAAAATTACTTTCCTATCAAAAAAAAAGATTTAAAATTTAATTTTACTTTTAATTTTAAATTAACTTTTAATTTTAATTTTACTTTGTTGTTTAATTTTTTTAATTATGACTATCCGAGTTCGCTTCGCTCCATCTCCCACAGGTTATTTACACGTTGGAGGAGCAAGAACTGCTTTATTTAATTATCTTTTTGCAAGACATCATCAAGGCAAATTTTTACTTCGTATTGAAGATACCGATATTCAAAGATCGACTTCTTTAGCTGTTAATGCAATCACTGAAGGTCTTGATTGGCTTGGCTTAAAGCATGATGAAGAAATTATTATGCAATCAAAAAATATCACTCGACATGTTGAAATAGCTAATGAATTATTAAATAGATCTCAAGCCTATCATTGCTACACTAGCAGTGAAGAGCTTGAGGAATTGCGTCAAAAAGCTGAAAAAAATGGCGAAGTATTTCGCTTTCAAAGCCCTTGGCGAAATAAAATTAATTCCCAATCTTCATCGATCAAACCCGTAATTCGCTTAAAATCACCAACCGATGGAGAAACCCAAATTGAAGATTTAGTTCAAGGAAAAATTACTGTAAAAAATTGTGAAATTGATGATTTAGTTTTACTGCGAAGTGATAATACTCCAACCTATATGCTTGCAGTTGTGGTTGATGATTTCGATATGGGAATTACTCACATTATTCGCGGAGATGATCATCTCACCAATGCATTTCGCCAAAAAATAATTTACCAAGCAATGAATTGGCAAGTTCCGCAATTTGCTCACATTCCCTTAATTCACGGAAGTGATGGTGCAAAATTATCAAAAAGACATGGTGCAACATCGGTAATTGAATATAAAAATCTTGGATATTTACCAGAATCTCTTAGAAATTATCTTCTTCGTCTTGGTTGGTCTCATGGTGATAATGAAATTATTAATGATTCCCAAGCCATTGATTGGTTTGATTTAAACAAGGTTGGTAAATCTCCATCACGATTTGATTTTGCAAAACTTAATTACTTAAATCATCATTATTTAAAAGAAAAAACCAATGAAGAATTATATGATTTTGTTGAAGAATTTTTTAAAACCAAACCAAATCTTCACGAAAAAAATCGTATAATTTTAGCTCTTAAATTTCTTAAAGAAAAATTTAGTTTACTCACCGAAATTGCTGATAATTGTCAAATTTATTTTGATAATTTTATTTTAGAATTTAGCGAAGAAAATAAAAAAATTTTAAGCGAAAAAAAACCACTTTTAGAAAATTTATTAGCAAATTTTTTAGAATTAAAAAATTGGCAACATCACGATCTTAAAAATAATATCGATGATTTCGCCAAAAATAATTCTTTAAAAATAAAAGATTTTGCTCCAATTTTAAGATTAGCCTTAACCTTTGATAATAGCTCTTCGGGAGGAATTTTCGAAATAATTGAAATTTTAGGAAAACGCGAAGTAATCAATCGATTACAACATGTTTTAAAATCTTAGTTGATTTGAAGAATTTATGTTTTAAATTCCTTACTCATTCATCAATTTTTTTTAAAAAAATGTTTAACAATTTTAAATTTTTTTTAACAATCTCGTTATTGTTAAGCCTTATTTCTTCCAATATTTTTGCTCAAGAAGATGATCGCAAAGAAGGTCGAAGATACAAAGCCAATGACTTTTACATCGATGGTGCATTATCGATTGAGTTTAGTGCTCCTAAAATTTCGGGAGCGGGAGATAATAAAAAATTCTCTACCACTGATCATATTTTTAAACAAGTTTATAACCTAGAAAATATTGCTCTTGGAACTCATATTCGCTTTCACGATATTTTTGGATTTAATGCAAATTGGGTGCAAACAAACCTTGATTCCATTGCCTTGCAACATGCTGGACCACTTGCTAAAAAGGCTCTTTACAAAATTGAACATTACAATTTCTCGTTACTTACTTTTATTCCAATTGTCACTAATTTTTTTGAATTATTTGTTGAGACGGGTGCATCAGATATTCGTGCCAATCTAAGCTTCACTAGAGCAAATGGAGAATTTGTTAATAGCAAAAGTCACCAAACTAGATTTTTTTATGGTGGTGGAATGCAAATTTCATTAAACAGCACTTCATCGCTTAGATTTTCAGCACAAAGATATGCTGGAAGCGTTGGTTTGATTGATTCAAATTATACTACCGTTAGAGTTGGATTTTTAAGATTTTTTTAGAAAAATCTTTTTGTTTTTTTGGAAAGCCTTCCGTAATTTTTTAGAAGTTAAATTTTATGCCTAAAAATTATTTATTTACTTCGGAATCAGTATCCGAAGGTCATCCTGACAAAGTTTGCGATCAAATTTCTGATAGCTTGGTTGATGCATATTTAACAAAAGATCCTTATTCGCGATTAGCAATTGAAACTTTTGCAACTACCAATCGGGTAATTGTTGGAGGAGAAATTAGAGCTCCCGAAATTACCAAAAATGAGGTTGAAAATATCATTCGCCAAACCATCAAAAATATTGGTTATGAACAACAAGGTTTTCACTGGAAAAATCTAGAAATTACCAATCTTATTCACGAGCAATCTGCGGATATTGCAATGGGAGTTGATTCTTCGCAATCTAAGGATGAAGGTGCTGGAGATCAAGGAATTATGTTTGGTTATGCCTGTAACGAAACTGCAGAATTAATGCCTGCACCGATTTTTTACGCTCATCGAATTTTACAAAATATCATGAACGCAACCAAAACTGGTAAGCTTAAAAATCTTGGACCAGATGCCAAAAGTCAAGTCACTTTAATCTACGAGAATGGTATTCCAATTGGTGCTAAAACTATTTTAGTTTCCATTCAACATGGTGAAGAATTAACTCAAAATGATGTTCGCAATTTAATTCGTCCTTATGTTGAGTCTTCTCTTCCTTCGGGCTGGATGTGTGAAGAAAATATGTTTTTGGTTAATCCTACTGGGAAATTTGTAATTGGTGGACCAGATGGCGATGCAGGATTGACGGGTAGAAAAATTATTGTTGATACTTATGGTGGAGCATCTGCGCATGGTGGTGGAGCATTTTCAGGAAAAGATCCAACCAAAGTTGATCGCTCTGCGGCATATATGGCAAGATATCTCGCTAAAAATATCGTAAGTGCAGGACTAGCAACTCGTTGTACCATCCAAATTTCTTACGCAATTGGCATTGCTAAGCCATTATCGCTTTATG
Source organism: Rickettsia typhi (assembly GCA_945878005.1). Classification (GTDB taxonomy): domain Bacteria; phylum Pseudomonadota; class Alphaproteobacteria; order Rickettsiales; family UBA1997; genus CAILUF01. The sequence continues at coordinate 8,279 of CAMCSJ010000058.1, forward strand.
TTAATAATCATCATACGGGAATTGAAGGTGAAAAATTAGCGAAAATTATTAGCGAAATTGTTGATTTAACTCCGCGCGGAATTCGCACTCATTTAGGATTAAATCGTCCGATTTACCAACGAACTGCAACTTACGGACATTTCGGTCGAACTCCTGAAGCAGATGGTGGTTTTTCTTGGGAAAAAACTGATTTAGCCGAAAAATTAAAAAATATAGTTTAAAATAGCTCCTAGTTAAAACTACTTTGTTTTAACTAGGAATATTTATTTCTGTTAAATGCTAATATTTTATAATTTAATTTAAAATTTCTCAAATGTTGATTAATATTTTGATTATTGGTTGCGGAAGTGCTCTTGGTGGAATTTTGCGTTTTTTAAGTTATGAAATGGTAAATATTTTTAACAAAAATTTAATGCAAAATAATGCACTTCTAAGCATTAATAAATTTCCTTTCGCAACATTGCTAGTCAATGTTATTGGATCTTTTTTGGCAGGGATTTTATATTTTTTTATTATCAAAAATTTTAATGAATTTTCTTCAAATCTTAAAAATTTTTTACTAATTGGATTTTTGGGAGGATATACTACTTTCAGTGCTTTTAGCTTAGATTTATTTCGCTTAATTCAAGCTAATCAAAATTTTCAAGCCTTGATTTACGCGATCTTAAGCGTTTTAATTTCGTTAATTGCTATTTTTTTAGGATTTTATTTAATGAAATTTTGTTGTTAATTTCTGCTAGTTTTTTTCTTAAGTTTTTTCTTAAGTTTTTTGGGAAAAAGATAACTTATCACCATAAAAGCTAAGGTTAAAATATTGATGGTAGTAGTGGTTAATAAGGCAATGATTACAGTATCGCTGAGGTGTTTTTCATAATTGAATTTTAAATATAAAATTTCTTTAACATAATATAAAAACCAAGTTACGATAAACAAAACCCAAAATGCAAAAAACTTTCTTAAATTTATATCGGCTTTTTTAGATTTATTATCCAATAATTTTGATTCTAATTCATGATCCAATGATTTTGATTCTAATTCAAGATCATGAGAGTATATTGTTTGCTTAGAAAAAACATCTTTTATCTCGCTAGTCATTTTCGATATTTTAATTATTGAGCAATAACATCGCGATATTT
>CAMCSJ010000059.1 GCA_945878005.1 Rickettsia typhi
AGAATTACAAGAAGCAATTCAAGGCGAAAGAGCCAAAAGATTATACGAGCAGTTTGATGAAGAACTAGCTAACGCATTGATGGAAAGTAACAAAGGGTTTCAAAATATTAATCAAGAGCCAAGAGTTCCTGACAAAAGTGATGTTGGAAAAAAAGGAAAAGGTCGAGCAGAAAGACCATTGGAAATCGATCTTTCATTGATTGGAACGCAAACAACTTATGATAGTCAACCATCATTATTTGAAAATTTATTAGCACAAGATCGATATAATCCCAACATTCATGGATCTTCATCGCGAGATCTTCTTGGCTCTTTGCCATATTCTCATTTAGATCCTAGCGAATTAAAGCTTACCGATGATGAACAAGAACTTATTGATAATGAAATATTATCTTATGATGAAATTCTTCAACAAAGAATTCAAATGTCGCAATTTGAAGGCCAAGGAATTTTTGGATCGCAACCACAATCCCAAGGTTTATTTTCTGAAAGAACAAATCCTTTTGCTCAAAATTCTGGGGAAGGCGAATCAATGGCAAAATCAGGTCCTGCTAGAGGAATTGATCATGAATTTATTGCAAGAGCAAGTAATTCAGGATCATTGAGAGAAGGATTTTCGGCTGATTTAGGAAGTTCTAAATCACCAGAAAAAAAACTTTTATCAGGTAATGAATTAACTGAGCAGATCGAAAAACAAGTTGAAGAAGAAATGATGTCAAGATCGGTTGAAATTTCAAGGGAAACAGACGAATCATTTGAATATTTTGAAAATAGCCCTCCCTCTTTATTGGGTTCTGAAGAAAATGATCGTGAATCAGATTTAAATGAAACGGAAATTGAATTGTTGGAAAGTGGAGTTTCTAGAGAAGATATTTTAAAGCTTAGAGAGCAAATGGCTCAAGAACGAATTCAACCTTTAAGTGCTGAAAGTTTAGATTCTAATTCTCGACAAGGATCTCCAAGAGAATAATTTTTAAGTTAAATTATTTTGATTTAACCAGTTAATTTGATTGATCTTGAATTAACTGGTTAATTTTATATTCCATTTTTTGCTAAGATATTTTTCAACATCTTTTCTCTCATCATCTTTAATTGCTCGACCAAAGAGAATATATTCTCCAGCATAGCCTTTGAAATAAAGAGTGTTGGAATTGGTAAATTTAAACATTGCCCAAGGACCTGTTGTGCGATAAATCCCATTAGCTGTTGAGTCATTGGTAGTTGGTCCGATTTGAGTTCCATTGTCATAGCTCATTAGTGAATTGGTTTTTCTAACGATAGAAATAATATGGGGTTGATATTGATTAAAAGTTGTGGTGCTAAAACCCCAAGTGTAAAGACCTCCATCTACAGTTGAAGTAGCGCGAAAGCAGTTAAATGCACCGTTGCAATCATCAAGAAATAGCGTAATATTTCCATTAGCACCTCCATAATCAGATTTCAATCCAAAATAACCCGGACCACCTCTAACCCATTGGATAACGCCAATCCAAGTAAATCCAGTTCCCGTAAAACTATCAGTTAATCCATTTAGTAACATCGAATCATTACTTCCATCTGAAGAAACCACGGGAAGACCATTAATTCCATCGGCTAAGTAAGTTGGACTTTCTGAAGCTGAAGGAGAAACTGCATTATATTTGGTTGAAGCTTGAGGATTAATGTCATTCCAAACGGAAATAGTGCTTCCTGTATTTTCTTCACTATCGATAAAACTTTGATCCATTGAAGATTCTAGCCAAACTGCTAAATCTTTAATCGAAGAAACTGGTGAACTTAAGGTCAAATTTTTAACTGTTGCTAATCGCATTTGTTTAATCAATCGCGATGATTGCGTTACCCCAGCAATCAATATTCCTACGATCAAAATTACAATTGATAATTCAATTAATGAAAATGCTTTAAAATTTCTTTTTCTCATAATAACAAATAAAATTTAATAATTTAAAATAACATTAAATAAATAAAATTTTACCATAATTTTTAAAAATTTTATTAAAGACAAGTTTTTTTAGAATTTTTTTATTGTAAATTTTTTAATGTAGTAAAATATTGGTTTATTGATGATTTTGATTAATAATTTTTTAACTCAAATTTATTTCCAATAAAAATTCGATTACCATCTTCAAGGGTAAACCAATAGTCAATCTTTTAAACTAGAATCTAAATTTATCATAAATTTTCTAGAAATTAATTAATAATTATAACCAATAATTTTTATATTTATCTTTTAAAAATTTAACATCATATTTATTAGAAAAAGATATATCTTCATCGATTATAAAGCAAATCTTGCCATAATTTGTTAAAGCAATTTCCAATATTTTTGATGGATTAGATTCAAAAACAATGATAACTTGATAATTATTTTTTCCACATTGTTCATCATTTTTATATTTTGTAATTTCTTGAACCATAAATTTTTTGGAAAATAAATTAATATATTCTTTAATTCTTTTTTGCAATTCCTTTCCATCGGGAATTGGATCCCTAAATAAAGAGATAATATATGAAAATCTTCCACGGTAATTATCATTATCTGTAATGATATTTTTCATTATCTCTTGATGATTTATATTGTTGGGATTTAATGTTTTATAGTAATCAAGAGCTATTCTTAATTTTTGCGGAATACCAGTTTTGTAGGTATCTCTGGGTATAGTAATCGTAGCACTTTCATTGTGTAAAGAAAAATCATCATTTAAAATTTCAATATCACTAATTCTTTTAAAATTAATTGAATAAAAATTCTCGAGAGGCTCATTAGGTAGAGGTAAATCTCTGAAGAATAGATAAGAAATTATTTCTAATTTTTTGGATAAAATTATATAATCGATTGGATTTTTTTTAAAATCAAAATAAAAAAATAATGAAAAAAATGTTAAGAAAAAAGAAAGAATGATTAGGTAAAATTTTGATTTTTTCATATGGTGTTATTTTTGGTGTTACTGGATTTAAGATGGTCAAAAGAGTTTTTAAAAAATAATAATAAAATAATTATTTTCAAGTGCTTTTTTAAATTTTTTTAATATTTTTAGCAAATTAATTATCTTAACATTGATAAAAAATACAAAGTTTAATCTAAGAATACTGAAATGATTGGTGGAGCTAACGAGATTCGAACTCGTGACCTTTTGCATGCCATGCAAACGCGCTACCAGCTGCGCTATAGCCCCATAATAATTTCGACTAGTTTTAAATTTTTTAAAATTTAAAAAAGATTTGCGATAAGTTTTTTAAATTATAAAATTTGCTTTTTTTAATGCAATGATTGAAATAAAATTATCAATTTGTTGAAAGTAAAATGAAGTTGATTAAAATTAAATAAAATAAAATATCTCTTAATAAATTTAAATAATTTATGAAATCAGTCAAGATTAAAATAACCTTACCAGATGCTTCAATTAAAGAGTTCGATTCTGGAATTGATGGAATTACAATTGCTAAATCAATTGCAATTTCCTTAGCAAAAAATGCTTTAGCGATTAAAGTTAATGGCGATTTGAAAGATTTATCTTGCCAATTAAATTGCGATTGTGCAATTGAAATTATTACTCCAAAATCCAAAGAAGCATTGGAAATTATTCGCCATGATTGTGCTCATTTAATGGCTCAAGCTGTAAAAGAAATATATCCGCAAACTCAAGTTACCATTGGACCTGCAATTGAAAATGGATTTTACTATGATTTCGCAAGAGCTAATCCTTTTAGCCAAGAAGATCTGGAAAAAATTGAAAATAAAATGCGTGAAATTTCCAAGCGAAGTGATGAAGTAAAAAGAGAAGAATGGGATCGCAATGACGCAATAAAATTTTTTGAAGAAATTGGCGAAAAATATAAAGCAGAAATTATTTCTTCAATTCCAAATGATCAAAAAATTTCACTTTATCGTCAAGGAAATTTTATTGATTTATGTCGTGGACCGCATTCGCCATCAACTTCTCATGTCAAATATTTTAAATTAATGAAAGTTGCAGGAGCTTATTGGCGAGGTGATTCCAAAAATGAAATGCTTCAAAGAATTTATGGAACCGCATGGGAGAGCGAAGAATCTTTGAAAAATTATTTGCACATGCTCGAGGAAGCGGATAAAAGAGATCATCGTAAATTAGGAAAACAATTAGATTTATTTCACATTCAAGAAGAAGCGGTTGGATCAGTATTCTGGCATCACAAAGGCTATATTATTTATCGCGAAATTGAAAATTATATTCGTCAAAAAATTTCACAAAAAGGATATTTAGAAGTTAAAACTCCGCAATTAATTGATCGCAGTTTGTGGGAAAAATCAGGACATTGGGAAAAATTTCACGATAATATGTTTATTGCAGAAAGTGAGAATCGCTTACTTGCTGTCAAGCCAATGAATTGTCCAGGACATGTCCAAATTTTTAATCAAGATCTAAAATCTTATCGTCAATTACCACTTAGAATGGCAGAATTTGGGTCATGTCATCGCAATGAATCTTCGGGATCGCTTCATGGCATTATGCGAGTGAGATCATTCACTCAAGATGATGCTCATATTTTTTGTGAAGAACATCAGATTAATTCTGAAACTTCAGATTTTTGTGATTTGCTTAAAGAAGTTTATCGTGATTTTGGTTTTGAAAATATTTTAGTAAAATTTTCTACTCGTCCCGAAAAACGAGCAGGCAGTGATGAAGTTTGGGATAAGGCTGAAAAGGCATTGGAGCAAGCGATAAAACATGCTGGTTTAGAATATGAACTCAATCCTGGGGAAGGTGCATTTTATGGTCCTAAACTTGAATTTACTTTGGTTGATGCTTTAAAAAGACAATGGCAATGCGGAACTCTTCAAGTTGATTTTGTTTTACCTGAAAGGCTTGATGTAAGTTATGTTGCACAAGATGGAACAAGGAAAAGACCTGTAATGTTGCATCGAGCAATTTTAGGAAGTTTAGAAAGATTTATTGGAATTTTAATTGAAAATTATGCTGGAAAATTTCCGCTATGGTTAGCTCCAATTCAGGTTGTAATTGCTGGAATTACTAATGAATTTGATGAGCATATTTTGAAAATTTTAAAAAAATTTCAAGAGAGTGGAATTAGAGCTCAAGTGGATTTAGATGCTCAAAAAATTTCTTATAAAATTCGTCATCATTCGCTCCAAAAAATTCCTTACATTGTTGCAGTTGGGAAAAAAGAAATAGAAAATAATAGTTTGGCAGTTAGAAAGTTAGGTGAAGAAGATCAGCAAATTTTTAATATTGATGATTTTATCGAATTTATTAACAAACAAATTTCCCATAAAATCATTTAATTTATGAAAATTATTTATAAAAATCTTGGATATGCAATCCTTGCTGGAATTGCGTCAATGATCATTTTTACGCTATCTTATCAATTATGGAAAATAGATTTTTCTATTCCTTTTTTTCGCAATGAAACTGATACATTATTATATTTATTTATTGTAAAAACTATTGTTTCGCATGGTTGGATTTTAAGTAATCCAGATGTTGGAATGCCAAATTTATCTTCAATTTATTCGTTAAATAATCATCCTCAACATTCGGAATTTTTTAATTTAGTGATTGTAAAATTTTTAAATTTATTTACCGATAATATTTTTATTATCGCAAATTTGTTTTTATTGCTTACTTTTTTTATGATTTCGATGTGCTGTTTTATTGGCTTAAGAGCTTATAGGATCTCGATTTTTACTTCATTTTTAATTGCAATTTTATACGGATTTTTACCATATCATTTTGAAAGAAATTTATGGCATTTATTTTTATCTAATTATGCGATAATTCCCTTATATTCATTAATTATTATTTGGATTTATGAAGAAAAAATAAAATTTATAGGATTAAATAATAATAAAAAATACTGCTTAACATTAAATAAATATTCTTATTTAAGTTTACTAATTGTGGTTTTCTCATGCTTAAATGGTTTTTACTATGCATGTTTTGGAATAATGGCAATAGCGTTATCCTACATTTTATTATCATTAAAAAAAGGTAATTTTTTTAATCGCAATTTGATAAATATTTTATTCTTTACTGTGATTTTTTCGATAGTTACTTTCTATTTAAATATTCCATCAATAGTTAGTTTTTATAAAAATAATTCATTACCAAATCGGGGATATAGCGAAAGCTATATTTTTGGTTTAAAATTAATTAATTTATTTTTGCCAATTGAAAATCATTATTTTGAATTTTTAGCAAAAATAAAAATATTTTTTAAGGATGTTGTTGATCGCGAGCAAGAAAATAGCTCTACAAGCCTTGGAATCCTTGGAGCAACAGGTTTTTTATTTTCATTATTATGGCTGTTATTAAAAAATAATAATTCATTTTACGACAAAACTATAAAAAAATTCTTTCTAAAAGAAGAGGATTGTGATAAGATTTCTTTTTTAGCTTCACTGAATTTTTTATCGATTTTATTCATGAGTGCAGGGGGAGGATTGATTATGTTCATTTTTGCAGGATTCCCATTTCTTAGAAGCTATTCAAGATTTGTAGTTTTTATTGCCTTTTTTTCATTCACAATTATCGCAATAATTTTTGATAAAATTATTGCTCATAAATTTTTTAAAACCACTAATAAATCCAAATTATTTGTATTAATTATTTGCGTTTTGGCTTTTATTGATCAGGTAGGAATTCTTTCTGCTGATATTATTCATCCTTTAAAATTAACTGAGCAATATAAAAATGATCGAGATTTTGTTGAAGAAATAGAAAAGTCTTTGCCAATTAATTCTTCAGTTTTTATTTTGCCATTTTATGGATATCCTGAAGAAGCTAATGATCACCAAAGAGGATTAATTGGATATTTATATTCCAAAAATTTAAAATGGTCTTATCCCGTAAATAAAAAAAGTAAAACTCTTATTTGGCAAAATAAAGTTTTTTTTAATCGTGATTTTAATTATTTTATAGCCCAACTTAAGAAGAATGGTTTTAGCGGAGTTTATCTTGATAAAGATGCTTATTTGATGTTTAACGAAGAAAATATTAACGCAATCAATCTTCTTGATCTAGAAAATAAATTAAAAAAATACACCAAATATCCAGTAATTTATTCTCGCAATAAAGTTCAAATATTTGTAAGGATTGATTAATTTTTAGTAAAAAAATTTGCAATAGTATCAAGTATTTCTTTGGTTGATTTTGTTTTAGAAATATGATTATTCATTCCTGAATTATAGCATTCTTTGATAGTTTCTTCATCATTATTGCCCATTAATCCAATGATTGGAATTGTTTTAAAATTTTTGAATTTTTTGAAAGATTTACCTTTGCGAATCTTTATAGTTGTTTGATAGCCATTGAGCTCTGGCATTTCTCCATCCATTAAAATCAAATCGATATTTTCATTATCAAGAATCTCTAAAGCCTTGATTCCATTATGTGATGTCTTTACTTTATATCCAGCTCTTTGAAGAACTGTAGAGGTGATTTTGATGTTTACGGGATTATCATCGACGATTAAAATAGTTTTATTGAAATTATTAATTGTTATTTTTTGTGAACTATTTTTATTATCCTTAGTTAAAAAATGTTTGCTACTATTAAAAATTATTCTAAAAATACTTCCGTGATTTTTCTTGGATTCAATTTCTAAAATTCCATTATTTATTTTAATAAGATCTTGAACATTTTTGAGTCCAATGCCATATGAATTATTATTGCGGTTCAATTGTGTTTTATCAATTAATTGATATTTTCCTTCTAAGGCTAAAGCAATTTCTTTCTTAGTCATCCCGATGCCTTGATCAATAATTTCGATAATAATTTTATTATTTATCGACTTGGTTATGATTTTAATGATAGTTTCATTTGGACTATACTTAATGGAATTATTGACGAGATTATTAAAAATTTGTTTCATTCTTCTTAAATCGCATTCTAGCATCACAGGTTCTTCGCTAAAATTTTCTTTAATAGTTATGTTATATTTTAAGGCTAAGCTTTTATTGAGTAGAATAATTCTTTTAAGAATATCATTAACATTATTTTTGGAAAATGTAATATAATCTAGCGAATCCTCTCCTTGTTGATTGATATCAAGTAAGTCTTCTAAAAAAAGTGCTAATTCGTCAGATTGTTCATCAATTAATTTGAGTAATTCAAAATTTTCTTTACTAATTGTTTTTTCTTTAAGAAGAAGTTTGGTAATTCCTGAAATGCTATAAAGATAATTTTTTAAATCATGACTTGTTGCTCTAATAAGATTAGATTTTGAGGTATTGGATATACGCAAAGACCTTGCTAAATTCTTCTCTTCATTGAGTATTCTAAATATTCTAATCTTAAAAAGATAAAGAATTGACAGGAAACAAAAAGTTACAAATGTAAAAAATAAAATAATATTAATTACCTGATTATAGAACTTTTTGAAAATAAATTTATTATTATAACCTGTTAATATCAAATAATTATAATTCTTTATTAGTTGATAATGTGCAAAACTAATATTATTAATTTTGATATTTAAATCACCGGTTAATTCCTTAAAATCTTCAATTTTTTTATTAAAATTTTTTTTGAAAAAAACATCTTCTCTAGAAAAAACATTATCCGCTGATTGAAAAATTATATTGCCTTCCAGATCAATAATTACAAAGGTTATGTTATTATTATAAATTTTATTTATTACATAATTTTTTAATTTTTCAATTTCAAAACCAACTGCAATAATGCCAAGATAATTTCCCTTTTCATCTTCAAAACCCGTTCCAGCAGGAATTGTCCATATCCCACTTGGATCTCCATAAGTTGGAGTTGATAATTGTAATTGCCACAGATTTTTTTTGCATAATGTGCTATATTTTCGATTTGACATATTGGGTGGTATTTTTCTAATACCAATTTTACTATTGACCAATTGGAAATTGTTCTTATCTACAAAATCATAGGAAGACCATGAAAAAAAATCTTTATTTTTATCATTAATATTTTGATTTTTTTTAAAAATTGCTAAAATATTTTTTAAATTATTATTGTTTTTATTGGTAATTTCTTTGGCAATTTCTTTGGCAATATTGATGTTTAAAAGATTTACATAATTAAAGCTATCAACTATCGCAGTAGCAATATTTCTAGATTCTATTGCTAAAATTTTGTGATTATTTTGTTTGAATTTATGATAAGAAAAGATGGTGTAAAATAACAAACTAACCAGCAATACAAATAATGTTATCAAGCTAAATCGCTTATAATCATTAATATTTTTTTGTGATTCGATATTTAAATTAATATTATCCATTGTTATTATAAAATAAAAGATTTAATTTTTTCTAATAATATAAGTTTCATTTTAAATTTATATTTATTTTTTATATTTTTTTCCCCCACAATTTTAATTAAACAATTTATGACTCCATTTAGAAATATTTTATCAACCTTTCCTCGCTTAACATCC
>CAMCSJ010000060.1 GCA_945878005.1 Rickettsia typhi
CCTTAACTAACGTTAAGGCTTGTTCGTCGACTCCCCCTCAAGGGGGGAGCTTAGAGCCCGAGAGCTTTGAGACCATTACACCATAATTGTAGGGATGTAAGCCTCAAGGGGGGAGCTAGGTGCTCGAAGCTTTCTTGAGCTTGTGGAAATTTGTAGGGGCTTAAGCCCTCAGGGGAGGCTATGGCCCGTAAGCGTAAGAGCAAATTTACGGGCAAGTTTTTACAACATCAACCCAATTGCCATAAGCTTCGCATTTTTTGGTAAGTCTTTTATCTTCATTAGGACTAGCGCATGAAGCAGTTGCATAAACTATTGTTCCATAATATGCACTAACATTGCCAAAACTTGCTCCTGCATCATAACATGGAATTAAAAACATCGCATTAAAATCATTAACAATTTGATTACGAGTTTTAAAAAAAACTATATCATCAAAAATTTCACTATTTTCACTACTGGCAATGATAACATTGTCAAATGATGCCGTTGAAGGATTGCCATCACTAAAAGAAGTTATATCATTATTCATTTCATCAGTATCACTTGAACGAGTATTTTGAGAATTGGCATTGCTATTAAATGCACCAGATTTATTTGCACCTAAACTAATCAGCAACATCATCGCATCTGGACTGGCAATTTGTTCAACTCCTGCAGGTTTTTCTTTAACAGTGATGATATTATTTGAAGTTGCAGTTGCAAAAGTATTATTTGAAAAATTTAAAATTGCTTCCGCTCCAACTGAAAATCTCTTATCAATTAAGTAAATAATTTTATTTTCATAAGCATCCTCAGCCATTTCATTACTTAATCCTAGTGCTTTAATTGGAACTGCTCCGTAAATTAAATTTGAAGAAGTTGTGGATTGATAAACCCCTGCTCCACTGCAATTGACAACTTCTGCACCATAATCACTATCGGTATTTTTTAATTTTTTAAGCGATGCAGGACAAGGCAATCTCTTATTAGCAAGTAAGAAATTTCCCAGTGATTTGTAAATTTCGGCAATTTTTTCTTGAGTTGCTTTATTTTTGGCATTGTTTAGCGTTCCTACAGACATCGACATTGCTCCACTTATTAAAATTGCAATAATTAAAATAACAATCGATAATTCTAACAAACTATAAGCAGTTTTGTTATTTGTTGTTAATTTTATTTTATTTTTCATAAATTTTGTTAATTTATTTTTTTTAATTATTTTTTAACTACAACTACCAGAAGTTGTGAAACTTCCATCGATAAAACATTGGTAATTAACAGTTCCAGTTCTTCCTACTTGATTACAAGTTAATGTTGCAGAACCAATATTGACATCGATTGGATTAACTCCCGAAATTGTTGCAATTGTGCAAAAAGTACAAGGTGAATATTCTTGCCAAACTCCATTGGCTAAACATTTACGCGTTAATCTTTTTCTCTCAACTGGATACCAACATCCGCGATTTGCATAAATTATTTCATTAAAATATGCATTTCGATTTGCAAAAAATTGTCCAGCATCATAACAAGCAGTTAAATGCTGAGCTTCAAAATCTTCAACAATTTCTTTCTTGGTTTTGAAAAAAATTACATCATCAAATAATAAACTGGAACGAACTTGATTAATAAAAATATTATCGAAATTTGCGCTGGAAGGATTACCATTGGCAATATTAGAAACATCATTTTCCATTTCATTTACATCGCTAGATCTGGTTAATTGATTTGAATTTTGCGAATCAAATGATCCCGATTTATTCATGCCATAACTTATCAAAACCATAATTGCATCAGGGGTTAAAATTGTTTCATTCGAAATTAATTTATCTTTAATGATGATGGTATTTGTGCTTGGAGCAGTTGCAAAAGTAATATTGTTAAAATTTAATTGAGCATCATTGGCAATTGCAAATCTTTTATCAATTGCGTAAGCAATTGATGAGCCAAATCCATCTTGAACATTATTTAAACCAATATTTAATGCTTTAAATGGAACCGCTCCGTAAACAATATTTGATTGGCTATTGGATTGGTAAACTCCATTACCACTACAACCAATAACTTCAGTTCCATAATCTCCATCATTGATAAAATTTTTAGCTAATGAAGCAGGACAAGGAAGTCTTTTATTGGCAAGTAAAAATGCTCCAATTGCTCGATAAATTTCCTCAAAATTTTGATTAGTTTTTTTAATTTTTTGATTATTTATCGATGCGGTATAAACAGCAATTGCTCCACTAAATACCACCGCAACCAAAATAATGACGATTGATAATTCAATCAAGCTAAAAGCTTTTTTATGATATTTTTTATGATATTTCTTTTTGGTCATTAAAAAATTTTTGACATTAGGAATTTATTTGTTAAATTTAGGCAAATAATTTTAGCAATTGAAATTTTATTTCTTGTAATTTAGTTTTAAAAAAAATTAAATTTTATTAAATTAAAATTTAATCTTGAAAAAGAAATTAGATCAATTAAATTCGTTATAAGATTTAATTTTTGGATTTTTTATGACTTAAAAAATATCATCAAGAATTGATGGTAATTTTTTTTAAGAATATATTCATAAAATAATTGGGGATATAGCTCAGTTGGTAGAGCATCTGCTTTGCAAGCAGAGGGTCAGGAGTTCGAGTCTCCTTATCTCCACCATTTTACTAATTTAAATTTTAGTATTTTAATTTTGATTTTGTTAAATTAGTAAAACTTAACAAATTCCAATTAAATATCTTTAAAACTAACTTGATTTAGCTATATCTATCTAAATTCAATTAGTTTGATTTAAATTTAACTAAAATTATCAAAAATTATTATTTTTATTTTCAAAATTAAATTCACAAATTTATTTAAATTCCTTGTATTATGAATTTTGAAGATAAAATTTTTGTTGCAGGTCATAAAGGAATGGTTGGAAGTGCAATTATTCGCGAACTAAAATCTCAAGGCTATAAAAATATTATCACCAAAACTCGTCAAGAGCTTGATCTGCTTGATCAAAAGCAAGTTGCGGATTTTTTTTTAAGTCAAGAAAATAATTCCAAAATTGATTACGTTTTTATCGCTTCAGCAAAAGTTGGAGGAATCGAAGCTAATCGATCTAAACCTGCAGAATTCATTTACGAAAATCTTCAAATTCAAAATAATCTCATTCATCAAAGTTATCTACACAAGGTCAAAAGACTTGTCTTTCTTGGAAGTTCATGCATTTATCCCAAGCTTGCCAAACAACCAATCAAAGAAGAATATCTTCTTTCTGGCGAACTTGAAGAAACTAATTACGCTTACGCAATCGCTAAAATTGCAGGTCTAAAAATGTGCGAAGCTTATCGCAAGCAATATGGTTGCAACTTTGTATCACTTATGCCTACCAATCTCTACGGCATCAATGATAATTTCGATTTAAACACCTCGCATGTTCTTCCTGCGTTAATTCGCAAATTTCACGATGCTAAAATTAACAATTTTTCAGAAGTTGAAGTTTGGGGAACTGGCAAACCTCGTCGCGAATTTCTTTTTGTTGATGATTTAGCAAAAGCTTGCATTTTTGTGATGAATAATCAAAATATCAATGAGCTTGTCAATATTGGCACGGGAGCTGATATTGAAATTGCTCAATTGGCAGAGTTAGTTAAAAAAATTATTGGCTTTAATGGCAAAATTATTTTTAACACTCAAATGCCCGACGGAACTCCCCGTAAACTCCTCGATGTTTCTAAAATCAACAATTTCGGCTGGAAAGCCGAAACAGAACTAGAGCAAGGAATTAGAAGGGTTTACGAATGGTATGTTAAAGAAAAGAAATAATATTATACAATAATTTATTTTAACTAAGTTAATATGTTTTGAATTAGTTTTAACATTTCTTAGTGATATTGAATTGTTTTAAATAATAATAAACAAAATTATGAACCTTAATAAAAAGAAAGTTTTAATAACTGGTGCAGATGGATTTATCGGCTCGCATCTTTCAGAAATGCTTGTTAAGGAAGGATGCGATGTTAAAGCTTTATCGCAATATAATTCATTTAATAATTGGGGTTGGCTTGAAGATATTGATTGTAAAAAAGATATTGAAGTTTTTTGCGGAGATATTCGCGATCCTCATTACATCAAAAAAATTACCAAAGGCATTGATGTTATTTTTCACCTCGCTTCACTTATTGCTATCCCCTACTCTTATAACGCTCCCGATAGTTATATTGATACTAACATCAAAGGAACTCTCAATATTTGCCAAGCAGGATTAGAAAATAATGTTGAAAAAATTATTCACACTTCAACTAGCGAAGTTTATGGCACGGCAAAATATGTCCCAATTGATGAACTTCATCCACTTCAACCGCAATCTCCTTATTCAGCTAGCAAAATTTCAGCTGATGCTATGGCGGAAAGTTTTTATCGCTCATTTAATTTACCAGTTACAATTGCTCGTCCTTTTAACACTTATGGTCCAAGACAATCTGCAAGAGCGGTAATTCCAACAATTATTACCCAGATTTTAAATAATTATCCTTTTATAAAACTCGGTGATATTTCGCCAACTCGTGATCTTAACTATGTTGAAGATACTTGTTTAGGATTTAAACTAATTGCCCAGTGCGATCAAGCTATTGGTGAAACTATCAATATCGGTTCAAATTTTGAAATTAGCATTGGCGATGTTTTTAATTTGATAAAAAAAATTATGAATAGCAATGTTGAATTAACTCTTGATCAAATGCGAATTCGTCCCGAAAAATCCGAGGTAAATCGCTTATGGTGCGATAATCGTAAAATTGAAAAACTTTGTAATTTTAAACCAAATAATACAATTGAACAAGGTCTAACAAAAACTATTGAATGGTTTAGAAAAAAAGAGAATCTGTTAAAATATAAAGCTGATATTTATAATGTTTAATAATGAAATCGAATTTATTCAAAACCTATATAGCACTAGAGAATTCATTACTCTTCACCAACCATTTTTTGATGATCGAGAAAAAAAATTCGTAACTGATTGCATTGAATCTGGATTTGTTTCCTCAGTTGGCAAAGAAGTTAATGAGTTTGAAGAAAAAATTGCTAAATATTGTGGCGTAAAAAAAGCTGTAGCATGCGTTAATGGTACTAGTGGACTCCACCTCGCTTTGCTGTTAAGTGGTGTTAATGCCAATGATTTTGTTATTACTCAAGATTTAACCTTTGTTGCTACTGCTAATGCCATTAAATATTGCAATGCCAATCCAATTTTTATCGATATCGATAAATCAACCTTGGGATTATCGCCACAAAAACTCGAAGATTTTTTAAAAAAAAATCCACAATTAAAAATTAAAGCAGTGGTTGCGATGCATAGCTTTGGACATCCTTGCGCTATTGATGAAATAAAAATAATTTGTGACAAATATGGCATAAAATTAATTGAAGATTGCGCTGAAAGCTTAGGAAGTTTTTATAAAAATAAACATACTGGAAATTTTGGAGATATCGGTGTTCTAAGCTTTAATGGCAATAAAATTATCACCACTGGAGGTGGAGGAATGCTATTATTCAATGATGAAGAATTAGCAAAAAAAGCTAAACATTTATCAACTCAAGCTAAAATAAATCATCCTTGGGAATTTATTCATGATGAAATTGGTTATAATTATCGCATGCCCAATCTCAATGCTTCACTGGGTTTAGCACAACTCGAAAAATTACCAAAATTACTTGAAAAAAAACGCCAACTTTCTAAAAAATATCAGGAATTTTTTGGTGAGCGTTTTTTTTGTGAACCAAAAAATTCACTTTCAAATTACTGGTTGAATTCAATTTTTCTTGAAAATAAAATTCAACAACAAGAATTTATTAAATTTACCAATGAGCAAAAAATTATGACAAGACCAGTCTGGCGATTAATGCATAAACTCGAAATGTTTAAAAATTCTATTACCGATGATTTATCTACAGCAAATTGGGTTGAAGATAGATTAGTTAACATTCCAAGCTGGGTAAAATTATGAAAGAAAAACTAAATAAAATCTTAAAAAAATTTAACGAAATAGATCAAGACTATTTAAAAAATGATTTTCATATCCACTCAACATGGACTGACGGAAAACACTCGATACTTGAAAATATTAATTATTCAAAATCACTGAATATGAGAGCTATAGCGATAACAGATCATATAAGAGAAAGTTCAGTATATTTTGATGAATATGATATTGAAATAAAAAAACTTGCAAAAGAACAACAATTTAACATATTAACAGGTTTTGAAGCTAGAATTAAAGACTTTAGTGGTAATCTAGATGTTAAGGAATATGTTCAAAAATCTTCTGATGTAAGAATTGCGAGTGTTCACCGCTTTCCTTTTGCTTCAAAATTATTTGAAGCAAATTGCTTTTCAAAAGATGCTGCTCAAGCTATAGAGTTTGAATTATGTTGTTCAGCAATTAAACACTCAGACTTTGATATCCTTGGTCATCCGGGTGGAATGTGCTTAAAAGAATTTGATGATTTTTCTACAGAATATTTTGATCAAATTATTTATTTATGTAGCAAACATAATATTGCCTTTGAAATTAGTTATGCATATCACAGTAAAATTTATTATAATTTAGTTAATCTTCTTAAAAAACATAATCCATTTGTAATTTTTAGTTCAGATGCTCATGCAAAAGAAAAAATAGGAATATGGCATTCGAAAATTAAAATTTAATATATATGAAAAAAAAAATTAATATTTTAGTCACTGGTACGGGATCTTTAATAGGTCAATCAATAATCAAAGCAATCAGAAATTGCGATATTTCAAATGATGTTAATATAATTGGATGCGATTATTTTTCTAAAACAATTGGAAGCTTGTGGTGCGATAGAAACTATGTAATACCTGATATTTTAAAAAAAAATAACCAAAAAATATGGCTTAAAAATATTATAGAGATTATAAGAGAAAATAACGTTTTAGTTTTATTTGTGGGAGTTGATTTTGAGCTCATTCCTTTTGCTAAAAATAAGATTGAAATTGAATCACAAACTAACTGCAAAGTTATTGTATCTAATTTAAATTTATTAAAAATTGGTAATGATAAATATTTAACTTATCAATTTTTAAAAAAAAATAATTTCAATTACCCGAAAACTTTTTTACCAAAAAATTTTGATAATTTTGAACTAAAATTTCCTGTAATTATAAAACCTAGGATTGGAGCAAGAAGCAGAGACGTATTTAAAGTAAATAATAAAAAAGAATTAAAAGAAAAAATATCAAAAATCAAAAATCCAATAATACAAGAATATCTTGGAGATGAAAACAATGAATATACCTGCGGAGTTTTAATGCTTGAAAATAAAATTGTAGATATGATGGTACTTAAAAGATCATTAAAAAATGGCAATACCCACTTATCAGAACACAAATTTAATTTTCCAAAAGAAATTTATCACTACATTAGAGCAGTATCAAATAAACTAGAGCCATATGGAAGTTGTAATTTTCAAATAAGGTTTAACAAAAAAAATCAACCATGCATCTTTGAAATAAATCCTCGCTTCTCCGGAACTACATATATGAGATGCTTATTTGGATTTAATGAAGTTGAATATATTGTTAAGTTTTTATTGAATTATCCAAATAAATCATTTAACATGAAAGAAGGTTTAGCGTATCGTTTTTTTGAAGAAAAATTATTGTAAAATCATTTATGAATATTCTAATCACAGGAGCTAACGGTTTTATTGGATTGCATCTTTGTAACTATCTAAAAACCCAAAAAGTGAATACAATTTATAAAATTGGCAGAAAAAATATATACAGTGAGATAAATTTTTTTGAGTCAGATTTATCTAAAAAAAATTCAGTAAGCGTGATTAGTAACAATTTAAAAAATAAAAAAATTGATGTCATTGTCCATTTAGCATCTAGATTAGTTGGAAGTAATCAATGCATCGATGACCAGATTAAAGTTTTTGATGAAAATATTAATATCACAAAAAATATGGTTGAAATTACCAAATTTTTAAAACCCAAAAAAATAATTAATGTTTCTTCAATAGCTGTATATCCTAATATTGATGGCAATTTTAAAGAAGAATCGCAAATTGATATGTCAAATAATTCAGAATGTTTTTATGGATTATCAAAGTTTTGTAGTGAAATTTTTTTTAATTTTACACTAAGCAAATTTAATATTAATGTTTTAAACTTAAGAATAGCTCAGGTTTATGGAAATGGCATGAGAGATGATAGAATTTTTTCAATAATGTGTGACGAACTAAAAAAAAATAATTCAATTACTGTTCACGGTAATGGTGAAAGATTAAGTAATTTTATAAATATCGATAAATTAATATATTTTTTTAATATTTTTATTAAAGGCGATTATAATGGAACATTCAATGTTGGGGATCAAAACATCTCTTATCTTAAACTAGCCTCATTAATAAAAAAACAATTTGGAAATAAGAGTTCTAAAATAATTAAAATTAATAAAGGAATAAAATCTAAATTTAAGTTAAATTGCAATAAATTAATAAAGTTAAACAAATAAAATAATTACAGCATATGAGTATTTTACAGAAAAAATTGACATATTGTACTTCTTGCCTCATGCCTCATACCAGGCCAAGAATAACATTTCAACCAGATGGAGAATGTAATGCATGTTATTGGGCTAAAGAAAAAAAAACCATTAACTGGAAAGAACGATGGCAAAAACTAGAAAGCTTATGCGATAAATACAGAAATAAAAACCAAGATCATTTTGATGTTATTGTTCCCTATTCCGGTGGCAAGGATGGGGGCTATATTGCATGGAATTTAAGAGAAAAATTAGGTATGAAACCTTTGGTAATTACCATAAGACCTCCAATGGAAGACCCGATTGGTGAGCAAAATATTAAAAATTTTATAGACCGAGGATTTGATCACTTAATGATTTCTCCTAATAAAAAAATTGGCAAATATATTGATAAAGAAAACTTTATAAATAAAGGAATACCAATGCATGCTCATATGATAGCAGTTCAAACAGCTATTTTTAGGTGCGCAGTATTGTATAACATTCCTTTTGTTATGTTTGCAGAAGAAGGAGAAACTGAATATGGTGGATCATCAAAGCTAAAAAAACAACATACTTATGATGTTGAAGATGGAATAAATTTTTATCTAAGTGGAGTTAATCCAGATAAATATTTACAAAATTTTTCAAAAAAAGAATTGTTTTGGTATACTTATCCAGATAAAAAAGACATGATAAAAACTGGTCTTGAAATTTCCCATTGGTCATATTTTGAAGATTTTAATAATTACAATCATTATGTTTTGGCTAAAGAAAAACTAGG
>CAMCSJ010000061.1 GCA_945878005.1 Rickettsia typhi
GGGGCGTAAGCCCTTGAGGGGGAGCTTAGAGCCCGAGAGCTTCGGGACTATTTAGCGAAATTGTAGGGATGTAAGCACTCAAGGGTGGAGCTAGGTGCTCGAAGGTTTATCGAGCTTGTAGAAAATTGTAGGGATGCAAGGATTTCTATAACGATATTTTTATTCTTTGTAAAAAATCTAAAATTAGATTTTAAAGAAATTCAATAAAAACCTAAGGGTAGTCAAGAGGATTTAGTAAAAATATTCAATAGATAAATAGATTACTAAAATATTTTTAATTATTTGAATTTGATTGAATTTTTTTAAATTGACCATCGATTGATGCTCCATCTTCAACGGCTAGGGAATCATATTCAATATCACCAACAATCCTAGCTTTTCCAGAAACATTAATATTTTTAGCTTTAATGGTTCCTTCAAACCTTCCTCTGATATTTAAAAACTCTGCATAAATTAAACCTTCAACAAAGCCATCTTCACGAAGGATAACCGAATTACCACTAATGGTTCCTTTAACCACTCCTTCAATTTCAATTATACCCGAACTCTTAAGTTGACCTTCTATAACAAGGTCACGAGAAATGATTGATGGGGTTGACTTTAATGATGAAGCAATTGCTCCAAATTTTTTTCCGACACTGTTGCTATTAACTGCTCCAAGTCTTGATTTGATTTTAGCTATTGACATATTTTGGATTTAAATCGTTTAGAGTTTCTCCCGCTTCTAAAAATTTTCTAGGATTAAGCGGAATATTTTTATATCTAACTTCATAATGCAAATGAGCTCCTGTGCTTCTTCCTGTATTACCTTGGAAAGCAATAACTTGACCTTGTTTAACGGTATCACCTTCTTTGACTTTAATAGACGATAAATGACCATATCGAGTGGTAATTCCATATCCATGATCAATAACTACTGCATTACCATAATCACTAAATCTTCCCGCAAGAATAACTTTTCCTCCTGATGGACTAATGATTTTTTCATTACTTACTCCAACAAAATCTAATCCACTATGATGAGTATAGCGATGAGTAATTGGATCAACTCTAACTCCAAATGTACTAGAAATATAATAATTTTTCATTGGACGATTAAAAGGAAGAGCTTGAGCAAGTCTTTCTAGAACCATCAAATAATCAATCTCATTTGAAAATTGCAAATTTGCGAAATCATCATCGATAGATTTTGAGGTTGAGCTTTCAACAACTTCATCAAGATTGCGATCCTCTTTAGGTCCACCTTGAGCTTTATTAAGATCGCTAGGATCATTTAAGGAAGCATGTTTGATATTACTCTGAGAGTTAAATTTTTTTAACAAAGATTTGGATTTTTTTACATTTAATCCCGTGATATTAATTACTAACTCAATTTTTTTAATTCTATCCCGAGCAATAGTTTGGATATCTGCAATTTGAGCTCTTGATTCATTGATGTTGGTTACGGTATTACGATCCCTTTTAGATAATTGGTTCTGATCAATATTGCTAGGAAGTCGAAATTTATGGCTAGATTCATCTCCGTTAGCCTTGACATTTCTCTTAGATCCAGATATTGAAATGAGATATTCATTTATTTTTTTCAACTTATCATTAACTTCGCCAAACTCATCTTCAAAAAACGAATTCATTGATTTTAATTTGGAAATCTCCTGAGATTTTTCATCAAGAATTTCATGATAACGAACAGATTGGTTAAATAAATTTATCACCCATGCAACAAAGAAAACGATTACAAGCTGGAATAGCGGTCCTAGATTAACACTGCGAATTTTCTCGTTAGTTACAAACATTACAGTTCTTTTTGCAAAAGCAATTTTAAGAATTCTTTTTACGATGAGAACTGAAATATCAAGCAGTAAGGAGCCCAATTCAAGCAATTTTTTTCCGATCAATACACTTCTTTTCATTAATTCAGCTTTATTAAAATTTTATTAGTAATTCGAACAATTTTTAAAAAATTTTTTATGATGTCAAGATTTTTTTAATAATAATTGTGAACTTGACCTATTGACAAAAAAATTTGATATGAAATAATTGGATTAATATTTCTTACTTAAGATATTACCTAAGTATAGTAAAGTCAAACATAATTTTTAATAACATGTCAAAAACAAAAACAGTTACTAAGTCATCTGGCAAAGCGAAACTTGAAGGCAGTAATCCTGAGCAACATAAGGTAAATGTAAAGATGACCGATGGTTCAACCTTTGAAATCCTAACAACATGGGGAAAGGAAGATAGCGTTTTGCATCTAGATGTTGATCCAAAAAATCATCCAGCTTGGCAAGAAAAAGGTGGAAATTTCATCAATGCTAATAATGAAATGGTCAGCAAATTCAAAAATAAATTTGGTGATTTTGATTTTATTTCTAATAACGAAAAGAAATAAATTCAGATAAATGTCTAAAACCCTGCTATGCTTAAGCGGATGGGCGCAGAAATTTGACAGCCTTGAGGTGATTTTTAAAAATAAATCTCTCGAAAAACAATATTTTATCAACTCCTTTGACTATTCGATATTTGACAATATTGATGAGCTATTTCTTCAATTAAAACAAGTCAAAAACTGCGAAATTGCCTTGGGATGGAGCTTAGGTGGACAATTACTCATTAGAGCAATTGCTAATAAAATCATTAATCCTCAGCTTCTAATCCTCATTGCTCCTCCATTTCAAATGCTTAAGGATTCAAGAATTAGCTCAGGCATGACTCAAGAATTATATCACAAGGTTAAAGATACTTTAGAAAATAATTCTGCCGATATGCTTCGCAACTTTCTAGCCCTAAGCTCAATGAATGATTCCAATTCCAAAGAAATTATTAAAAATTTAGCAATTAATGAACAAAATTTTAGCAAATTAAAATTTTGGTATGAAGAATTATGTCGTTTTTCTTGCTTTGATTTAGATCTTAGCAATATGCCTAGGATTCTTTATTTTCATGGGATTGGCGATATGGTTGTTCATATTTCCCAAAAGGATTATTTTCAAAAATATTGTCCAAATTTTCACAGCATTATTTTTGAAAAATGCGGACATGTTCCTCATATTTCAAAAACTAATGAGATTTATCAAGCAATCGAAGTTGAAGTAAAAAAACTAGGATTATAAATATTCTAGCCCAAAAAATTTGGTTAAAAACATCTGTGAAAAAAACTTCTGGACATAAAACATCTGGGCAAAATATTTCTTTTAGAAAAAATGAAATTATTTCTTGAAAACCATAAGGTTATACTTTACACTTTGCTAATAACAAAACCATAAAGTAAAAATATGCCAAACAAAATAAATTACGAAAATCTTACCAAAAAAAAGAAAATTTTAGATAAAAAACGTCCATTCGACAAAGCGTTAATAAAAAACTTGGAAGAATGGTTTCGTATCGAATTAACATACAATAGCAACGCTATCGAAGGTAATACTTTATCACGCGTTGAAACCGCTTTGGTAGTTGAGAAAGGTTTAACAATTGGTGGTAAAACTATTAATGAACATCTTGAAGCTACTAACCATGCACTTGCCATTGATTTTATTAAACAACAAATTAAACGCAAACCTTGTGAATTACGCGAAAAAGATATTTTAAAAATTCACGAAATTATTTTAGATAAAATTGATCGCGAAAATGCTGGAATTTATCGTCGATTTCCCGTTCGCATTTCTGGATCTGCGGTGGTTTTTCCAAACCACAGAAAAGTTCAAATTTTGATGGATGATTTTTTTTCATGGCTTAAAAATGAAAATAAAATGCATCCCATTGAACTCGCTTGCGAAGCTCATTATCGCTTAGTAACCATTCATCCTTTTATTGATGGTAATGGCAGAACAGCTCGCTTGCTGATGAATATGATTTTAATGATGCATGGTTTTCCTATGGCAATTATTCGCAAAAATGATCGCTTAGCTTATCTTAAATCGCTAGAAAAACCTCAGTTAGTTAATGGCGAAGGCGATTCAAAAAATGATTATTTTAAGTTAATGATTTTGGCAATTGATCGCTCCTTAAATATTTATCTCAAAGCAATTAATGGCGAAACCCAAGAACTCGAAAGTGAAAAACTTTTAAAAATTGGCGAACTTGCCAAGGCAACAAATCAAAGCGTTCCAACCATTCGCCATTGGACAAAAGAAGGATTGCTTCAAGTCGCAGAAATCACCAATTCAGGCTATCAAATGTATAGCGAAGAGATGGTTAAAAGAGTAAATAAGATTCTCGAAATGAAGGAAAAAAGAATGAATATAAGCGAAATTAAAGAGAAAATAAAATAACAAAAATTTCACAAATTACTCGAGGAAATATCTTAGATGAATTAATACTTCAAAATCTTTCTTGGAGTGGCAATTTAAATTAAGAAGAATTTTTATCACGCCTCTATGATTTAGATAAAATGCCATCACATGACGCAAGATACAAAACCGCAAGGAGAGATATATTACAACATCGAGTTAATAATTGCGATGGATCTGATTCATGGATCTTGAATGACTCAAGATTAAAAATGAATTATGATTCTTTATTTTCATATGATTGGCGATATGGTTGTTGATATTTCCCAAAAGGATTATTTTCAAAAACTAATGAGATTTATCAAGCAATCGAAGCTTAAGTGAAAAACTAGGATTATGATTTAATATCAAATCTTTGAATATATTTTTCAAAGAAATAATTCAATTAAAACTCCACGGTAAATGTTGAAATGTAAAAAAAATATTTTACCCTATACTCTAAATTTTTACTTTTTTAAAAGATAAATTAAAACCCATTTATATGGCCAAAAACCAATTACCTCTTAATTTAGATTTGAATGATGAAGAATTAAATAATGGTGAAAAAAATTTAAAAAAACGCAATCTCGGACAATTCTTCACTACTAATTGCGATTATATTTTGCAAGGCTTTGAAGAATTTGTAAAAGAAAAAGAAATCACCGATCCATTTGCAGGAAATCAAGATTTATTAAATTGGGTTAAAAAAAATAAATGCCAAAATGCAATTGGCTTTGATTATGATAAAAATTGCGTTGATGATAAAAATGTTTTTTTTAATGATTCACTAAACTCTCCAAAAAAATATCAGTTTATTTGCACAAATCCACCTTATCTTCACAAAAATAAAGCTTCAAAAGAATTAAAAGAAATATTTTTTAAGAATGATAATTCGCAATTTGAAGATTTATATCAAATTGCCTTAAAGTCTTGCTTTGATTGCATTGAAGGCATTATTATAATTCCTTTAAATTTTTTATGCGCTCAAAATTCATCAAAAATTCGTGAATTATTTTTTGCAAAATTTTCAATTATTAAACTTAATATTTTTTCTACTCAGGTCTTTGCTGATACAACCTATAATGTCATTGCATTTTATTTTAGAAGAAATTTAGATATTCAAGAATCAAACATTATTGATACCACAATTTTTCCAGAAAATTTTCAATTAAAAATTGAATTAACTAAAAAATCAAATTGGCAATTTGGTGGAGATTTTATTAAAAAAATTAACAGCACAAAAAATTATCTAGGAGTATATCGCCTAACTGAAAATATTGTTGAAAATGGCGATAAAGAAATTGAAATTTCTTTACAAAGCATTGGTCAAAAACAATATATCAAAACCAGCGAGAATTTCATAAATTTATTACAAAAAAATATTTTATTTTTAAGAGCAATCGATAGTAAAAATGGTAAAAAAATTCAACTCGAAGATATCAGGGATTATAAAATTAAGGCATTGATTGGCAAAAATACTTCGAGAAATATGGCTCATTTAATTTTTAAAAAACCTATTTCAATTGCCGATCAGTCAAAAATAATTAAAATTTTTAATGAAAAATTAAATGAAAATAGACAAAAATATTTGTCATTTTTTTTAACAAATTTTCGCGATAATAACCGCAAAAGAATATCCTTTGACACCGCATATAAACTAATAAATTTAATATATGAAGAAAATGATTTTAAACAATATCGATTATTTTAATATCTCAAAAAAACATCTCGAACCCTATCTTGATGAATTTTATATTTTTGTTAATACTCATCCAGAAATAAATGAATATTTGGAGAATGCTAATAAAATTAAAAGTATTTTGATTACTATTAAAACTCTTAAAAATAATAATGAAGAAAGTATAATTATTAATAAATATTATAAGGAATTAAGTAAAAATATTAATAAATATTCAAATGCCAATGAATTTTCTTGCTTTGTAAATGCTTGCGATAACTCAATTGAAAGCATTAAAGAAGAAATTGAAATTTTAAAAATTATTGTTGAAAAATATTTTGAAAATCGAGTTCTTAATGAATTTACTCCAAGAGAGTGGATTCAAGCATTAATTGATAATAATTCTTCAAGAAAAAAGGGTAAATGCGGTGAAGATAAATTAATTTCAATTCTGACAAATATTGGCTTTAAAAATGTAACCAATTTAATTGAATTAAAAGAACAACAATATTGCGTTTTAAAGTTTTCAAATAAAATTAATTTAAAATTAATTCGCAAAGAATTTAATCTTGAAATTAAAACTAAAAATCAAAATAAAAATCTTGATTTAATTATAAAGGCTAATAAAAAAATATTTTTATGCGAAGCAAAGCACCTCAATACTTCGGGAGGTGGACAAGATAAGCAAATATCGGAATTAATAGAATTGCTAAACATCAAAGAAAATAATGAAAACATTTTCTTCATATCATTTCTTGATGGGAAATATTCTAATAAAATTTTAAATGATTCTTTTTTAGGACCAAAGCTTTCTACTCAAAGAAATCAGATTAAGGAATTTTTAAGAAATAATCCAAATAATTTTTGGCTTAATACACAAGGATTTAAAGAGCTATTTAAAGAAATAAGATTTGCTAAAAAATAATTTTAAAATCAATTTTTTTTAGATTTACGAAAATTTTTAGCAATAAGTCATTTGCAAAATTCCACTATGAATTTAACCATTAACATAAAATATTTTAAGTAACATCAATTTTAGTTTCTTGTAATTAGAGTGAAATTATTGTATAGGAATATTAAATATTTATCTATCTTGGATCTTGCCATCATTGGATTAACTGGATTAAATTTATAATTTTATCTCAAAAATTTACTTAATTTAGCACTTCTCTATTAGGAATTTGATTTAAATATTATTGAAGTCCTGATAAATAAGTAACTTTTAAATAAACCATTAAAAGTTTTTAATATATAAAAATTAAGCAATTAATTAAAATATCTTCAGTGGTTAACCGTTAATCTCATAGAATAAATTCTAATTAATCAACGATTAACCACCTAGAATAGCAATGGTTTTTAAATCATTGCTAAACTTTTGTAAGTGCAATAATTGCTAACAAGTTAAGTAAATTGCTAATCGTCAAATAAATTCAACTAAACAAATTTAGCGAAACAAAATCTAGCGAAACAAAATCCTAACCTTTCTTAAAATATTTTAAAATTCATAAATTTTAAATATATTCCTGTTGACAATGGTGATTAATAAGTAAGTGGTAATTTACTAATTAACTATTAATTATTTTTAACTAAAAACCATCATAATAGTTAAAAACAATTATTTATTAGCAAACCAAACTAATAAATAATCATAATTAAAGGTTCATTAAAATCTAGCAAGATGCTAGATCTTCACCAATGCTGAAATAAGCAAGCAAATTAAGGTTATTTCAACAATTAAAATCAAAAAAACTTGTTAATTTAACATTTAATAAGGCATAATTTTTCGAAGAATTTCAATAATTTAAAATTATTAATATCTCCTAGCTAAACATTGCAAATTATTCAATTGATAATTCAATAAAATATCCAGCTAAAATCTCACTAAAAGCTGGGAAATATTTATTATCAATCATTTACAAACTTAATTGATAAAGCATTAAATCGAAATATGACACCGATAACGCTTATATTAAATTTTGCATTTTAATAATCGGCAATCTAAAAACCAAAAAAACTGTTTTAAGAAATATTGCCAGCTAAAATCTCACTAAAAACTGTTAATTTCTTAAATTCTTTATCATAAAGATTGTTTTTTAAGTTTAGTCGATATTATGCAAAAAGCTAAACATCGACTAGCCAAACCAAGCATATTGCTTATTCATCCCGTTTAATATTTTAATAAATTTTAATCATTTAAAAAAATATCAATTGGGCTAACAAGTTTCTCAAATTAATTTCAATATTTTAATGACCATTTTAACAACCAAAAACACATGGTCACAAAATTTAAAATAAATAATCTCTTATTAGCTAATATTAAGTATTAACAATAATTATTATACCTGATTAGAAATTATTGAGATATTTGATCATGCCACACCGAGGAACAAGATCTTACAAATCAAAATATTCTAAGCTTTTTTATTATTCTTCAAAACTATCTTACAAATCCTAAATAAATTTTATCATAATAAAATTCAAAAATAACTTAATTAATTAAAATTAATATTGCTGTTAAATCAATATTGACATGTGGTAATACCAAAATTAAAGAGCTAAATAATCGTTATTTTGCATCTATTGATACTCAAAAAATTACTAAATCTTTAACGATATATTTTTTATAAATTTATAAATTATCAATTTATAAAATGTTAAAATCATAATTAAATTATAAAATTTAACTAGAGTTTTCAATATATCTAAATTTAACAGATGCTTAATCAACCCAATAAATCACCTAATTGATCAAGCCAAGTAATTTAATATCTTTAAATTACCAGCCAAACTTCAAATAGCTTAACAACTTCAAAAATGAAATGTTATTCCAATATTAAAATTTTATAATTTAACGATAATTTAACAAAATCAAATTATCATAAATTATGTCAATATTGAATCAAACCTTACTGCCAAGTGGGTTCAAAAAGGCATATAACTAAATAATCATTAATTAGTAATAGTAATATTTAACTATAATTACTAAAAACTATTTTTATTGGTGTAAAATAATATAATTTATTGCAAGTGGTAATCGCAATTATTATTTAGCATATTGACAATTGGTGCTTGCAATAGCAATT
>CAMCSJ010000062.1 GCA_945878005.1 Rickettsia typhi
AATTTTAATTTTTTTTTGAAGATGATATTCAATTAATGGCTTAAAAAATTTATGGCAATAACTAAATTCTTGAGTTAAA
Organism: Rickettsia typhi; assembly: GCA_945878005.1. Lineage (GTDB taxonomy): Bacteria > Pseudomonadota > Alphaproteobacteria > Rickettsiales > UBA1997 > CAILUF01. The sequence continues at coordinate 80 of CAMCSJ010000062.1, forward strand.
GAATAACAATTTCTTTGATCTTCATCTTGGTTATTTGGATTACTTTCTAAGGCAATAAGAGTATGGAAACATTGCTCTTGATCTAATATGATTGCTGATTGTAAAGGGGTAAATCTTCTGCAAATTAAATTTAAATCTGCGCCATGGTGATGTAAAATTTCTATTGCTTGATGATTACCATTTTTAATGGCAATTAGAAGAGGAGTATTGCGATTTTTATCTAGGGCATTAATTTTTTGTGATATTTTTAACAAATCAACATTACTAAGCAAAAAATTTAAAAATTCATTTTGTTTAAATTTCACCGCAATATGAATTAGATTGCTTCCTGATTTATCAATTGAATCTAAAATTAAATCTATTTGTTTAGTTTTTATCAGCTTATCCAAAATTCTAAAACTCAATGCTAAATATTTTGAATCATTTGATTGGATAAAAAAAAGTAAATGATCAAGCGCTGATTTTGGATCTTGATCTAGCTGATTTGAATTGTCATTCGATGATAAATATTGCTCAAAATCATCGATAAGTTTTTGATTTTTCTGTGTAAGTGAGTTATCTTGCATTTTATTTAAAAAAATATTTTTAATATAATTTAAATAAAATAAATAATTAATTTATAAATGCAATTTAACTTCAAAAGATTATCGGCATTAAAGGCTTTGTCAAAACGATTGCCAAGGAAATTGCCAAGGAAATTTAACTAAGTAAGATAAAATAAAAACGCTATTTTAATTTATAAATTAATCTAGGCAAATTTGCTAAGAATCCTTGAAGCTCTAGTGATAGAATTGGTAAGATAATAATTATAATCATTAAATGATAAATTATTTTCACCGAAATCTAAATGTTTTGGAGTAATAGTTTTTTCAATTTTTCGAACAGAAATTTGATTTAATTTTTCAAAAATAGTAAATTCTTTAGCAAGATTTCTACGAAGTTGTTGATGATTTTTAAAACCCAAATCAATATCTAAAATTTTTGCTAAATCAATGAAAATTTCAAAATCTTCTTTAACATTATCGGGAGCAAAAACAACTCTCTTCGTTGATTGACAACGACCTTCAATATTAACATAAATTGCTTCTTTTTCACTAAATGCACAAGCAGGAATAATAATCGAAGCATGATGAGCTCCAACATCGCCATGACTTCCGATATAAACGATAATGGTATCTTTTAATTTATCAAAATTAATCGCCTCATCAACATTATGTAAAAATAATAATTTAATTTCTCCCTTATGGCATTTATCAATAATTTCATTAACGCCAATGCTTGTAAATCCAAGTTCTAGACCATTAATTAATCCACTATTTTTTGCTAAAAAATTATAGCCATTCCAATTTGCCACTTGATGAAATAATTTTTCATTAATGATTTTGCAATAATATTGAATAAGCTCTCCATCCTCGTGAGATATGGCATCGCTACCAATAATTAACATTGGTTTTTGGGCATTTTTTATTGATGCACAAAGGGGATGTTGATCATTGGCAATTGCTTTTAAAGTTGCAAGATCATTTCCTAAATTTTCGTAATCATAAGTAAGATCAGCATCGCAACCAATTGAAGCAATTTTAATTTTTTTAGATAAAAATCTTTTTCTTAAACGAGCATTTAATACGGGAGCATCTTTTCTGGGATTAACTCCAATTAGCAGACAAAAATCCGCTTCATCAATTCCTGAAATTGTTGAATTGAATAAATAAGAAGAATCATCTGAAGGATTAATTTTTTCATCATTTAATCGACAATCAAAATTGGTGATTGATTTTTTTTCAAGAAGTTTTTTCAAAGAAAAAATATCTTCAACTGAAGATAATTGGCCAGTTAATGCTCCGATTTCTTGAGGTTTTAAATCATTAATTTTTTTGGCAATTTCATTAAGTGCATCTAAATAATCTAGTGAAACTAATTTATTATTTTTTTTAATATAGCATTTATCGATTCGTTGATATTTCAATCCATCATAACAGAATCGAGCTTTATCGGATAACCATTCTTCGTTAATATCTTCATTAAGAGTTGGTAAAATTCGCATAATTTCAAATCCACGAGAATCAATTCGAATATTAGAGCCTAAAGCATCATTGACATCAATTGAGTAAGTTTTTTTTAATTCCCAGCTTCGAGATTTAAAAGCATAAGGCTTAGAAGTTAAAGCTCCAACGGGACATAAATCAATCACATTTCCAGATAATTCAGAGGTGATATTTTTTTCTAAATAAGTTGTTATTTCCATATTCTCACCACGACCAATCGCACCAATTTCACAGGTTCCAGCAACATCTTCAATAAAACGAACACATCTTGTGCAATGAATACAGCGAGTCATTTGAGTCTTGATCAATGGACCCATATTTTTATCTTTAATCGCTCTTTTTGGTTCGTGATAATTGCTTTTACCTTTGCCATATTGATAGGCTTGATCTTGTAAATCGCATTCTCCACCTTGATCGCAAATTGGGCAATCAAGTGGATGATTAGCGAGTAAAAATTCCATGACTCCTTCACGGGCTTTCTTAACCATTGGAGTATTTGTAAAAATTTGCATTCCTTCCACCACATTTACTGCGCATGATGCAACAGGTTTTGGTGGACCACCAGCAACTTCTACCAAACACATTCTGCAATTTCCAGCTATTGCTAATCTTTCGTGATAGCAAAATCTAGGTATCTCAACATCTGCTAATTCGCAGGCTTGAATAATGGTTATTCCATCGGGAACGTTTTGGCTCTTGCCATTGATTAAAATTGTTGTCATGGTTGACAAATGTTAATTATCAATAATTTTAATTTAAAAACAACTTAAGTTGTTAAAAAATCATAGAAAAAATATTTAATATTATTTTTAGTTAAAAAAATAAAATTAAATTATTTCAATTTGGTTTTGTTTGTGATTTAATTCTTAAAATGGAACTTCATCATCATTTTCCTCAACAGAAATATCTTCTCTAGAAGATGATTTTTTATGATTAGAATGAGAATTAGAATTTGAAGAATAATTGTCATTATTGCTTCCTCTTTCTCTTGAATCAAGAATTTGTAAAGTAGAATTATAATTTTGTAAAACAATTTCAGTAGTAGTTTTTTCTACACCTTGATTATCAGTCCATTTACGGCTTTGAATAGCACCTTCGATGTAAAGTTTAGTACCTTTTTTTACATAATTTTTTATGATAGTTACTAAACCCTGAGAAAAGACTGCAACGCGATGCCATTCGGTTTTATCTTTTCTTTCTCCAGTGTTTTTATCTTTCCAGCTTTCGGAAGTGGCGATTGAAAAATTAGCGATCTCACGGCCGTCTTGCGTAGAGCGGATCTCTGGGTCTTGACCCACATTTCCAACTAAAATTACTTTATTTATTGACATATTACCTCTTGTTAAATTAAAACTGACATTAGCTTAATCCTAAAAAATTATCTTGCAAAATTTTTATTTGATTTTTTTAATATAAATAAAATTAAAACTAACAATAACAAAATTAAAACTAATAAATTTTTAATGCTATGAAAAAATTTTCTTTTTTTACCTTAACTCTTTTAATGATATTTTCTATGAATAAAACTATGGCTCAAAACTCTACAAAAACCCCAACTCAAGTTAATTCTAACATTACCAAAAATAGTAAAGCGGATTTGGAAAATATTTTATATATTGATTTAACTTATGGAAGAGTGGTAATTGAAATGCTTCCAAAAATTGCTCCAAAACATGTTGAAAGAATTAAAACTTTAACTCGTCAAAAATTTTATGATGGAATTGTTTTTCATCGGGTAATTGATGGATTTATGGCACAAACCGGTGATCCAACTGGGACAGGAATGGGAGGAAGTAAAATGCCTGATATTAAAGCCGAATTTTCTGATGAACCTCATATTCGTGGAGCAGTTTCAATGGCTCGCGCATCTGATCCCAATAGCGCTAATAGTCAATTTTTTATTGTAACTTCTGATTCGAGATTTCTTGATGGGCAATATAGCGTATGGGGCAGGGTGATTTCGGGAATGGAATTTGTCGATAAAATTAAAAAAGGCGCAAATCGCGATGGCAAAGTCGTTGGACCAGATGGCATGGTAAAAGTTAGAGTTGCGAGTGATACCAATAAAATCTAAAATAAAATTTATTTTATTGTCCACTTTTTTCTAAGATAATTATTTACTTCGATGATATCGTTATCGGAAAGTAAATCGTTGAAAACAATAATTTCGCCAATTGATCCGTGGAACCAAGCCATGCCATTATCTTCTCGCGCTCCAATTCTTAAATCTTCGGTACCATTTGGGGATGGAATCATAGCCAATGTTCCATCTCGTGTTGGATTTAACTTTGTACCATTAATCCAGAGATTGATTCCAGCACTTGACAAATTTCCATTATATGAAGTTGAAATCAAGTAGGTGCTATTATTATTCAAAATGGTAGAAGCTGAAATTTTATTGGTTGATTGATGGCCCATAATTTCCATCGCAAGATTTCCACCCCAAAATACCAAGTTCCAACCCTTACCATCAACTTGATTATCACGTTTAACAAGAATAAAATTTGAGGTATTTGTTGCAAATTTGTTAACAACAAAAACTGTGATCTTGCTGTTGGATTCAAGGCCAAGAATAACGCCTAATGTCATCCAATCGCTATTGCCATCAAATCTTAAAGCAGGAAGTCCATTAATTTCATTTGTGAAATATTTTGGCTTAAATGATTGATTTGATTGATTTGCTACAAGTTTGTTTGAAGTTTGGGGATTTATATCAAACCAATTTGTCACAAAAGAGTCATTGCTTGCTTCATTGACATCAAAACTTGATTCGAGAGTTGGTTCAAGCCAGAGACTTAAATTTTTTATTGATGAAACTGGGGAACTTATCGTTAATTGTCGAGCGGTAGCCAATTTCATTTGTGAAATTAATCGTGAAGATTGAGTTACTCCAACAACCAATATCCCTATTATTAAAATAACGATTGATAATTCAATTAACGAAAATGCTTTATTGCGATTAATCATATTCTAATAAAAAAATTGATAGAAGTTAAGATTGTTAATGTTTTAAAAAATAAATCAAATATAATTTTGATATTGTTTTATAAAAATACTATGTAAAATTTGATAGCTAAAGTTTTAACAAATATTTTAACGATAGCGGTGAAATGAAAAATTACAAAATTATGGCTTACGATAATCAAAATATTTTTGCAAAAATTTTGCGTGGTGAAATTCCTGCTTCAAAAATTTATGAAGATGATTTTATTTTAGCATTTCATGATATTTTTAAAGCTTCGCCAACCCATATTTTGATTATTCCCAAAGGTGAATATGAAAATTATTGCGATTTTGTTAATAATGCTAAAAGTGAAGAAATAACTCATTTTTTTAAAAAAATTTCTCAGCTTGCAAGTGAACTTGGAGTATTAGCAAATGGCTTTCGCTTAATTAGCAATCAAGGCAATGATAGTAATCAAACTGTTAAACATTTTCATGTTCATTTATTGGCAGGAAAGAAGTTAGGACCATTAATTGCCAATGATGAAAAATTGCGATAAAATATTACGATAAAATTTTGCGATGAAGTTTTATAAATTTATAAATAATTTCTGGCAAAAATTATTTAAAATTATTATTTAAAAAATTATTTATCATTTAAAATTAGCCAATTATAATTAAACTAACAAAAATAACTTATAACCAATAAATCTAATTTATGGAAAAAAAAATTCACGAATCAACTAGAATTATCCATGCGGGACGCAATCCTAAAGAGCAGGGCTGGATGGTTAATCCTCCAATTTATCAATCTTCCACGATTGTTTTTCCAACTTTAAAAGATTTGCTTTACGCCGAGCGTGGATATTCCAATAATGATTTAGTTCAACCTTATGAATTAAAATATGGTCGATATGGCACCCAAACTAATTTTGCCTTAGAGCAAGCAGTTGCAGAAATTGAAGGTGGATATAACACTTTTGTTACCTCATCAGGAGCTGCTGCGATCAACACCGCTTTGGTTGCTTTTTTAAAGCAGGGAGATCACATGTTATTGGTTGATAATGTTTATTCGCCAACTCGGGGATTTGCCGATAAATTTTTAAAAAAACTTGGGATCGAAACTACTTACTACGATCCTTTGATCGGAGCGGATATTGTCAAATTAATTAAGAAAAATACCAAAGTAATTTTTTTAGAAAGTCCGGGTTCACAAACCTTTGAAATTCAAGATGTTCCAGCAATTTGTAAAATTGCCAAAAAACATAATATCACCACCATCCTTGATAATTCTTGGGCAAGCGGAATTTATTTTAAACCATTTGAATATGGAGTCGATGTTTCAGTTATGGCATTAACCAAATATATCAATGGTCATTCCGATATCATGATGGGAGCAATTACCATTCAAGAAAAACATTTTCGAGTTATGTATGAAGCATTTCGCTACATGGCTGTCACCGCATCTCCTCATTCTTGCTATATGGTGCAAAGAGGTTTAAGAACTGTAAAATTAAGAATGGATCAATGTTTTAAATCAGCATTAGAAATGGCAAAATGGCTTGAGACTAGACCCGAAGTTGAGAAAGTTTTATATCCAGCATTACCTTCCGATGCTAATCATCAATTGTGGAAACGCGATTTTACTGGTGCAGCGGGATTATTTTCAATAATTCTTGATAAAAAATATTCCAATGAAGCATTGGCAAGAATGGTTGATAAGCTTCATTATTACGGGATGGGGTATTCTTGGGGTGGATATGAATCATTGATTTTGCCATTTGATGCTTCATCAGTTCGTACTGCAACAAAATATCCTTACAAAGATAAAACTTGTTTAAGAATCAACATTGGATTAGAAGATGTTGAAGATTTACAACATGATCTCGAGGCTGGATTTAAAAGACTTCGTAAATAATAATTTTAAAAAACTTTTCGAAATATTTAACAAATATTTTGCCAATTATTTTAAATTTAATTTTTAAAATAATTTTAATTTTATTTAAAATATAATTCAATAATTTTTAAGATAAACAGTTAATAACTAACAATTATAGTTAAAAGATTTTTTTTAAAAATTTTATTTTGCGAAATAAATTTAAGTTATTGACAGTTTGATTTTAAATTTTAAAATCACTAAATTCCTATCAAATTTTAAAAATTTTACAAATGAGCTATTATCGTAATGTTGCAATTATTGCGCATGTTGACCACGGCAAAACCACCATGATTGATGCCATGCTTCATCAAAGCGGAACTTTTCGTTCCAATCAACAAGTTGAAACAAGGGTTATGGACTCCAACGCTTTAGAAAAAGAACGCGGAATTACCATTCTTGCTAAATGTACTTCCTTGATGTGGAAGGATGAAAAAATCAATGTCATTGATACTCCGGGTCACGCTGATTTTGGTGGTGAAGTTGAGCGAGTTTTATCAATGGCTGATAGTGCTTTATTGCTAGTTGATTCCGCTGAAGGAGTTATGCCTCAAACTAAATTTGTGCTTTCCAAAGCTTTAGCTCTTGGGCTTAAGCCAATTGTAATTATCAACAAAATTGATCGTAGCGATGCTCGTCCTGATGAAGTTCTTAATGAAATTTTTGATTTATTCGTTGCTCTTAATGCCAATGAAGCCCAACTTGATTTTCCAGTTTTATATGCGGTAGGGCGTGATGGCTGGTGCGTTACCGATATGGATAAGGATGAGCGAAAAGATTTATCTCCGCTTTTTGATTTAATTTTAAATCATGTTAATCCTCCAAAATTTGATGTCGATGCACCATTTTCAATGCTTGCCACTTTGCTTGATAAAAGCCCATATTTTGGCAGAATGTTAACGGGTAGAATCTATTCTGGTAAAGCCAAAACTATGATGAATTTCAAAGCGATAAATCTTAAAGGCGAAATAGTTGAGCAAGGTCGTCTCACTAAATTGCTAGTTTTTCGTGGTGTTGAAAAAGTTGCAGTTGATGAAGCAATTGCTGGAGATATCGTTTCAATTGCTGGTTTAGAAAGCGCTTCAGTTTCTGATACTTTATGCGATGTTAATATTGCCCATCCAATCAAATCAACGCCAATTGATCCACCAACCATGGCAATTACCATTAGCGTTAATGATTCGCCACTTGCTGGAACTGAAGGAAGTAAAGTTACTTCGCGAATGATTCGCGATCGTTTATTTGCTGAAGCCGAAACCAATGTTGCTATCAAGGTCAAAGAATCAGAATCAAAAGATGCTTTTGAAGTTGGAGGGCGTGGAGAATTGCAACTTGGAGTTTTAATCGAAAATATGCGTCGTGAAGGTTTTGAATTATCAGTTTCTCGTCCGCGGGTTTTATTCAAAAAAAATGAGCAAGGTGAAGTCCTTGAGCCAATTGAAGAAGTGGTGGTCGATGTTGATGATAATTACAGCGGAACCGTCGTTGAAAAACTTTCTTCACGCAAAGGTGAAATGCAAGAAATGAAACCTTCAACAGGTGGAAAAACTCGTATAATTTTTCTAGTTCCATCTCGCGGATTAATTGGTTATCAAAGTGAATTTCTTACTGCCACAAAAGGTACGGGAGTTTTAAATCGCATCTTTAATTCTTACGCTCCATATAAGGGCGAAATGGTTAATAAAAGAAATGGCGCATTAATTGCCACTGAAGCTGGGGAAGCAGTTGCCTATGCTCTTTGGAATCTTCAAGATCGCGGAACCATGTTTGTTAAGCCTCAACAAAAAGTTTACTGCGGAATGATCATTGGCGAAAATTCTAAACAAGGAGATTTAGAAGTTAATGTTCTTAAAGGTAAACAACTTACCAACATTAGAGCTTCAGGAACTGATGAAGCAATTAGATTAACTCCCCCTCGCGAGCTTACTTTGGAAGATATGATCACTTATGTTGGTGATGATGAGTTGGTTGAAGTAACCCCAAAATCTTTAAG
>CAMCSJ010000063.1 GCA_945878005.1 Rickettsia typhi
AAAAATTTTGCATTATTTTTTTTAAGAGAATTCTAAAAAAAATAATAGAAAATTTTGTTTTATTACTTTATTTTTCTTCCCGAAAAATTCTGTTTTATTGCTTTATTTTTCTTCCCGAAAAATTTTCTTTTGGGGGTGTAGCTCAGTTGGTTAGAGCGCTTGCCTGTCACGCAAGAGGTCGCGAGTTCAAGTCTCGTCACTCCCGCCATTTTCTTAAAAAAACTCGCGACTAAATTATTATTTTTAATTTTAGCTTTGCTAAAATTAAATGGGAGTTCAAGTCATTACAACACTACACTTTATAAAAATATTTGCAACACCTACGGGCTCATTACCCCTAACACCCCTACAATTTTCTACAAGCTCGAGAAACCTTCGAGCACCTAGCTCCCCCCTTGAGGGCTTACATCCCTACATTTAGTAGAAAACTCATAAAGACTACGAGCCCTAGCTCCCCCCTTGAGGGGGAGCAGGCGAGCGAATCGCAACGGTAGTTGCGGTTTGGGAGCCGTGGGGGGTCGGAATACTAGAGTTTCTTGAAGTTTAGCAACATTTAAAAAACAAAACAAAAAAAATTTACAAAAATGGCAATTTCTTGATTTAGATTTTTAATCCTAAAAATATGAAATTTTTTTAAATAAAAATTAAAGTTTTTTCAAAATAATTCGAGGTTTTTTTGGAAATATTTTTAGTTTAAAAGTAAAATCAAGAAATCTTCATTTTTGTAAAAATTTTTCTTTCCATTTTTTTAGATGTTGCTACATCCACTGAATCTCTAATCTTTCGACCCCCCACGATTTAGAAGGACTTAACTACCGTTAAGCCCTTCTAAATCTGCTCCCCCTCAAGGGGGGAGCTAGAGCCTCAAGGTTTCTCGAGCTTGTGAAAATTTGTAGTGGCGTAAGCCCTCAAGGCGGGGAGCTTAGGTGCTCGAGTGTTTTGCAAGTTTTTTAATATTCTAGGGGCGTAAGCCCCTTGAGGGGGAGCGATAGATCGAGAGCTTTGAGACCATTGCACATAATTTTAGGGATGTAAGGTGACAATGGGGTAATATCATTTAAAACTAAAATAATTTTTTAATAATTTTTAATTCTTAACTTTATTTTCTTGTGATTTTTTTTGGGTTTTCTTTGAATTATTTTTGATCAATTATTTTTTCACAAATTTTATATAATTTTTGGGAAACAACTTCTGAGCTATATTTTTCAAATAATTGTGTTCTAGCTTTTGAAGTTATTGATTTAACAAGCTCTTGATCATCATTTAATCTAAGAATTGCTTGAGCAATTAGTGAAGGAATTTGCGAAACATCATCCTTAGAAATCTTTAAACCATTAATTCCATCTTGAATAATTTCATCCGGACCCCATGAATTACTGGTGATAATTGCAGTTGAATAAAGCATTGCTTCAAGTAAAACAATTCCAAAAGTTTCACCAAAAGAAGGAAGAATAAAAATATCAATATTACTAAAAAATTCTCTTTTATCTTCAACCCAACCAAGGATTTTAAACTGGTCTTTTAATTGCAATTTTTCTGCCAAATCTTCTAATTCTTGTTGTTGATTACCAATTCCTCCAATTAGATACTCAACCTCAATTCCTTGGTCTTTAAGAATCTTCATGGCATGAATTACTTTATCGAAATTTTTTTCGGGAGATAATCTTCCTAAAGAACCTAGGCGAATTTTTTTATTAGAATTTTCATCAGAATTTTTACCGAAAGGTTGTTTAATTAATTCTTGAAAATTTTTAGGAATTTCAATCATATTTGGAATAACAATTGAACGATTCTCAGGCATTCCAGCCTTGATCAATTCTTTACTAAAAAAAGAATTAACGGTTAAAACATAATCTGCTTTTAAAAATTTTATAGGATTAATACCGTGATCAATTACTGCAATTGGAATTTTTTTAAAAATTAAAATTCTAGCAATTCTTGCGAAAGTCAATGCCCTTCCCGAATGGCAAATAATGATATCGGGATTAAATCTTAAAAACAGATAAGCTAATTTTATTATCGAATAAATATCGATTTGACTAATTGCAGGTAATTCACAAATTTGGCAATTAGTTTTTTTTACTTCATCGACTAAAAAAATTTTTGATTTCAAAACCGATACCACTTTAACACCCATCTGCGTAAGATATTTCGCATAATCAATAAAACATCTTTCCACCCCTAAAACATGATTATTATGATTGGCTTTCTTGTAATTTAGAAGAATATTAACTACTTTCATTGAAAATTTTATTTTTTAATTAAGTTAGGAATATTTCGACGATATTTATCAATTTCTTCACGGGAAACTTCGAATTTAGCTAAATCTTTTCCAGCTAATTTTATCCCCGATGTAGCTTTAACTTTTGCGGGATTGACCTGCTCTCCTTTGTATATTACTTCAAAATGAAGATGTGGTCCAGTTGATCTGCCCGTTGATCCAACATATGCAACGATATCGCCTTGTTTTACTTTAGAACCAACTCGAAATTTTTTATTAAATCGTGAAGCATGTCCGTAAGCAGTTGCATAATCTTGATTATGCTTGATTTGAACATAATTTCCATATCCACCTTTTACTGCCATATAAGCGATAACTCCACTTCCTGCTGCCATAATCGGAGTTCCTGTTGGAGCAGCAAAATCTGCTCCTTTATGCATTTTAGAGTAACCTAAAATTGGATGTCTACGCATGCCAAATCCTGATGAAACTCTAGCTCCATTGATTGGAGTTCTAAGTAATGATTTCTTCACTGAATTTCCCTTGCTATCGAAATATTCAATTTTTTCATCGATTTTATGCATGTAGATATCAATGGTTCGGTTAGATAAAATGATTGAAGAATATAGCACATTTCCATCACGAATTTTTTTACCATTTTCATTGTAAAAACTTTCCACAAGCATTTCAAATTTATCACCTTTGTGAAGATCGCGTTGGAAATCGATATCATAACCATAAAGGTTAATCATATTCATCATTGAGGTTGGAGATATTCCTGCATTAACTCCATCGACAAATAATCCTTTTTTGATTGAACCATAATATCGCGAAATATAACGAGTAAGTTTGACATTTTCTTCTTTGGAAGTGTAAGTTCCATCTTGATTTCGATAAGCACTAAATTGAGTGTTTGGAGTCGGAGAAATAGTAACGCTATTGACGATAACTTTGCGGTTAACATTATCGTTTTGATTAGAATTTTCTTTAGAAGTTTTATTGAGTTGAATCTTAGAGCGATAAATTACTGAGATCATATCGCCAACTCCTAAATTCTGAACAGAAGTGTGTTTTTTTAGAGAATTTAAAATTGCAAAAATATCTTGCTCGGAACTTCCAATATCGCTTAAAATTTTAAGAAGAGTATCTCCTTGCTTAATTCGCCTCTCAAGGATTTGATCTTCTTCAATATCAAAATCAATTTGAACATCCGAAATGTTGATTTTAATTGCTGTAGAAGCAATTTTGCGATATTCTTTTTCGCGATATTCTGCAAAATAATAACTCGCATAATCATAGCTTTTAAATATTGCAAAACATAAAATTATCGATAGGGAAATTGGTTTAAAAAAATGATGTTCGATTAATAAATCGATAAAATCTCTAAACCAACTATTCGACTTAATTTGTCTGTGCGTATTTTTAGAATTTTTTTTTGAAGAAAATATTTTTTTCAAAATTTTAAGTAATTTATTTAACAATTTTTAAGATGGATAATAAATCTTAAAGAAGCAAGTAAATCAAAGGTTTGCATGATATTTTCTACTAACCTTGACTAATAAAGCTTTTAATTTACAATTATTAACCTTAATTACTAAATTTTAAATGAGAATAGTTTTTTTAAATAAATAATTTTTTAATAAATTAACGGTTTATTAAATTAAAAATTGGCTTTGAATTAAACTATAAATTTTAACTATTTTATCCATATGGTAAAAGAAAATTATAAAAAAAATTCCACTAAAAATTCTCCTAAAAAAATCAAAAAAATTGCTAGCAAAATTAGCAATAAAAATATCTTAAAAGCTAATAAATCTATCGATAAAAAAATTACCAAAAAAAATAACGATAAAATGATTAATAAAAAAAATAAAAATAACTCGAAAAGTAAAATTGAAATTACTAAAAAATTAGCGAAAAATTCAAAAAATAAAAAAGATATTTCTACTAAAAAAATCTTAAAAAATTCTCCGAAGATTTTAACCAAAAAATCAATTAAAGAAAATATCTCTAAAGCTAATAAAAATAAGGCTAATAACTCTAAAAATACCCCTAAATTGAAAACTAATTTAAAAGCCAAAAAGCTTCAATCATCAAAAATAATTAAAGACAAAATTAGTAATAAAAAAATCCTAACAAAAACTTCCCAAAAAACCATTAAAAATCTTGCCAAAAATATCAAAAATAAAACTTCCAAAAAAACCGATAATAAAACTTCCAAAAAAACTGATAATAAAAATTCCAAAAAAAATAATCAAAATATCAATCAATCAAAAATTGATAAAATTTCCTCCAAACAATTAGAAAAAATTAATTTAAAAACTAGCAAAAAACTAGCAAAATCTTCTCCAAAAAATTTAGATAAAAAAAATTCTAAAAAAGATTTAAAAGATGTAAAAATTATAAAAGAAGTAAAAATAAATTCCATAGATCTTCCAAATGACGAAGAAAAAAACGATTATAATTCAAGCAAGAAAATTGAAAAAAACACTAAAAAGAAAATTGAAGCTAATCAATCTAAACAACCATTCAAATCAGGAGATTACGCAGTTTACCCATCTCATGGAGTTGGAAAAATTATTGAAATTGAAAATACCACTATCATGGGTAATGATTATAGCTGTTATTTAATGTTTTTTGAGAAGGAAAGATTAACCATTAAAATTCCAGTCTCCAGTGCTTCAAAAAATAATTTACGAAGAATTGCTACTAAATCACAAATGGAAGAGGTTTTAAATATTTTACGAAGTGGAATTAAAAAGCTTAAGGGGATGTGGTCAAGAAGAGCGCAAGAATATGAAACTAAAATCAATTCAGGTGATATCGTTCTTCTCGCAGAAGTACTTCGTGATTTAACTCGTGATATTGAGGATAGCGAAAGATCATATAGCGAAAGGATCATTTACGAAACTGCAATTTTTCGTTTAGCCAGTGAATATGCAATTATCTACAATGTAGATATTGAAAATGCTAAAGAAAAAATCATCAATATCGCTAAGGATAAAATTAATTCTGATTCCAAAAGTTCTAAGGATGATTTTGATGATTTTGACTTTGATGAAAGAAAAATTAAAAAGGATGTTGAAGAAGATGCTGAAGAGGAAGATGATGAAGAAGAGGAAGATGAAGAAGATGATTTTAATTATAATTTTGATGAAATTGATGATGATGAAGATGATGATGATTCTCCAAAAAAGAAACGAAAATAATCTTATAATTTAAAAATTATAAGAAATAAATAATTAATTAATAATTGTTAAAAAAAATTAATCTTAACAAATGTCAACAGTTTTAAAATTTATTAATGTTAATAAAAATTTTGTTCAAGCTGGACATATTGTCGAAGTTTTAAAAGAAATTAATCTCGATATTAAAGCAGGTGAATTAATTGCTCTTACGGGTCAATCTGGATCGGGGAAGACTACTCTATTGCAACTTGCTGGATTATTAGATAGTCCAACTAACGGAGAAATTCTGATTAATAATAATCATGTTTTTAATCATAATGAAAAAATTGATGATAAAAAAAATACCGAATTACGAAAAAAAAATATTGGATTTGTTTATCAATTTCATCATTTATTACCCGAATTTTCTGCAATTGAAAATGTTGCAATGCCATTATTAATTCAAAATATCAATCCCAAACAAGCTTTTATTCAAGCACAAGAAATTTTAAAAGAAGTAGAATTGCAAAATTATTTGAATTCTAAACCCGACTCACTTTCGGGAGGACAACAGCAAAGAGTTGCAATTGCAAGAGCAATTGTTGGAAAACCAAAATTAATTCTAGCTGACGAACCAACTGGCAATCTTGATAATGAATTAGCAAAAAAAGTTTTCGATATTCTTCGTCATCTTACCGATAAATATCAAATTGCTTGTTTAATTGCAACTCATAATCTTGAATTAGCTCAAAAAACTCATCGCAAAATTAATCTTAAAAGCGGAAGAATTATTGAAGAAAATTAGTTAAAGAAAATTCAAAATTAATGATCTTGGAGTTAATTTTATCTTAATCTCAATCCTTTAATTCCAGCTAAATTCATTAATTTCAAATTAAATTAACAACATGTCTGATAAAATTTTATTATGGCTAAGAAATGATTTAAGGCTAAGCGATAATCCTGCTTTAAACTATGCGGTAAGCAATAGCAAAGAAATTATTATCATTTATATTCTTGATGAAAAGAACCATCGCCAATTTGGACAGGCAAGCAAATGGTGGTTAAATCGAAGTTTAGAAAAATTAAATCTTTCCTTAGAAAATAAAATTAATTTTTATTCTGGTGATTCTAAAGATGTTTTAACTAAAATAGTTAAGAATCAACAAATTAAAACAATTGTCTGGAATAGATGTTATGAACCAAGCAGAATTGATCAAGATAGTAAAATAAAAAGTTTTTTTAAAACTCAAAATATCGAAGTTAAAAGCTTTAATGGTTCATTACTTTGGGAACCATGGGAAATTTTAAAAAGTGATTCTAAGCCCTACAAAGTCTTTACTCATTACTATCGCAATGGTTGTTTAAAAAAACCTGCTCCTCGATTTCCCATCCAAAAACCTGATAAAATTATTGCCCTTAAAGATCAAGATTCATTAAAATTAAGCGATTTAAAATTATTACCAAAAATAAAATGGGATCAAATAATGAATCAATATTGGCAAATTGGTGAAGAATTTGCCCAACAAAAATTACAAGATTTTGTAGCAAATCAATTAAGTGATTACAAGGAAGGAAGGAATTTTCCAGCTCAAAAAAAAGTTTCTCAACTTTCTGCTCATTTGCATTTTGGTGAAATTTCCGCTAATCAAATTTGGTATTATGCAACTACTCATTTTGGTGATAAATTTGCTGATAAAAATCTTGATTGTTTTTTAAGCGAATTAGGCTGGAGAGAATTTTCAAACTATTTACTTTATCATTTTCCTCACATCACCAATCAAAATTTTCAACCAAGATTTAATAAATTTCAATGGCAAAAAAATGATCAATATTTGCAAGCTTGGCAAAAAGGTCAAACGGGATATCCCATTGTTGATGCAGGAATGCGAGAATTATGGCAAACCGGATATATGCATAATCGAGTTCGCATGATTGTTGGATCTTTTTTAGTAAAAAATTTACTGATTGATTGGCGATTTGGTGAAGAATGGTTTTTTGATTGTTTAGTTGATGCTAATCTTGCTAGTAATTGCGCAAGTTGGCAATGGGTTGCAGGATGTGGAGCTGATGCTGCACCATATTTTCGTATTTTTAATCCAATTTTACAGGGTGAAAAATTTGATTGCGATGGGCAATATACTCGACTTTACTGTCCTGAATTAAAAAAACTTCCCAATAAATTTTTATATGCTCCATGGCTTGCAAGTAAAAAAATTTTACAAGAAGCTGATATTGAACTAGGAAAAGATTATCCATTGCCAATCGTTAATCTTGAAGATTCACGAAACCTTGCGCTACAAGTATTTAAGAGTTTGCCAAAAATTTCTGATGAAGATAAATTGCATGAAAAAATAACTAACCAAAACTCAAATTTTTAAATTTTAAATTTCATAAATTAGCTAAAATATTTTAAAATGGATTACAATGTAGTGCTTAAGCAGATTAGAGAATCTGTAATTCTAAAAAAAATTCCTCGCGATGCAATGGGTTTTGTATTTAGTCAAATCGCAGGAAATTTTGCCAAAGATTCTAAAAATAATGATTTAATTTTTATTGCAAAAAATGATAATGAAATGAATTTAATTCATGAACAATTAAATTTTTTTTCCCCAGATATAACTCAACAATTTGAGATTTTAAATTTTCCTGCATGGGATTGTTTACCTTATGATCGATCTTCTCCTAAACCAATAATTTCAAGCTTAAGACTGAAAACTCTTTATCGCTTAAGTACCAGAAATTCCTCGCAAAAATTTATTATCATTACTTCCTTAAATGCAGTAATGCAAAAAACCTTAGCTAGCGAAAATGTTAAAAATTACGGGTTATTTTTAAAAGTAGGAAGTAAAATTTCTTTACCCGAAATTGTCGAATTTTTAATTGCCAAAGGTTATAACAGAAATGATTGCGCAAATAATGTTGGAGAGTTTGCAATTCGTGGAGGAATTATCGATATTGTTTTACAAAAAGCTTTTGATTTGATTGGTTATCGACTTGATTTTTTTGGCAATGAACTAGATCAAATTAAAACCTTTGATCCCATAACCCAATTGAGTTTAGAAGTTGTAAAAAATATAGAAATTTTACCAACTAGCGAAGTTATTTTACAGCAAAAAACAATTGAGAATTTTAGAAAAAATTATCGCAGTAATTTTGGAAATTCCTTGGAAGATCATATGTATCAAGCAATAACTGAAGGAAGATCATTTCAAGGAATGGAACATTGGTTACCATTTTTTTACGAAAATCAATTAGTAAGTATTTTTGATTACCTTAATTTACCTTGTTGTTTTTTTGATGATGAGCTTATTTTACAAAGCCAAGAGAGACATGATTTGATCGCTAAATATTATCAGAATCGTTTAGAAGAAAAATCCATGAAAGAATCAGCGATTTATAATGCTATTGATCCTCAATTACTTTTCTTTAATCCTAGTGAGTTTAAACAATTTTTAACAAATTCAATTACAATCGAATTTAAAAAATTTGATTTTATTGATAATTCACAAAGAATAATAGATCTAGATATTCAACCAATTCCAGATTTTGCTTTAGCTGGAAGAGCAAATAAGCAAGATCCAATCGAGATATTTAAAGATTTTAT
>CAMCSJ010000064.1 GCA_945878005.1 Rickettsia typhi
AAATCAAGAAATCGCTATTTTTGGAATTTTTTTATTTAAAGTATTTTATATCTTGCTAGATCTCCTTTTACTCTAGCTTTTTAACCCCCCACGGCTCCCAAACCGCAACTACCGTTGCGATTCGCTCGCCTGCTCCCCCTCAAGGGGGGAGCTTAGAGCCCGAGAGCTTTGAGACTATTGCGCGAAATTTGTAGGGATATAAGCCTCAAGGGGAGAGCTAGAGCCCGAGAGCTTTAAAGATTTTTTAATAAATTTGTTAATTCTTCTAAATTAAGTTTTGCGCAATTTAGACGATGTTGAATTTGCTGATTTATTTTAGGGTGAATATTATATAATTTTATATTAGAAAAATCTTGTAATTTGGCAGTTAAATCAATTTGACGAGATCCTGATAATTCTTGCTGTAATGAGTTTTGATTATGATTTTGATCATCGTAAAAATTTACTGAAAATTCGATATTATTTTCCTTGGATAATTGCGACTCGGAATTGATATTTTGAGAATGATTTTGTTGATTAGTGATATCTTCATTAGCTAAAATTTTATCTAAAGATTGATTATTTAAAGAATCATTAGTGAAGGATTCTTCCTTGTATTCTTCGCCTAAAGATTCTTCGTTTAAAGATTCTTCGCTTAAAGATTTTGGGGAAAATTTTACATCAACATTATTTTTTTCGAAATAATGTTGTTTATTGGCAAGATGATTTAATGATTTTTTTTCTGCAATATTTTGATTAAAAATTTTTGCAAGATCAAAGATATCACCATCTTGATCATCGATAAATTTTTTAATTTTTTTAATAGTATTAAATTGGCGATTGGAAAAATATTGTTGATTTTCTTGATTAATTTTGGGCTTTAATTCTTCAAAAATTTCAACCCAATATTTAAGATCATCACTAGAAATTGCTAATTCTTGATGTATTTGCAAAAAAGTTTTTTGATTATTTTTTACAAGTTTTTCAATAGTATTTTCAATTTTTTCAAGACTCATTTTTCTTAGCAGTATAATTAGAAATTAAAAATTTGATAATGACTGCGGATACTGCGCTTAGTGGAACCGCAAGGATTACTCCAAAGAATCCAAAAATCGTTCCAAAGAAAAATAACCCAAAAATAATCCATACGGGATGAAGTCCAATTTTACTGCCAATGAGATTGGGAGTTAAAAAATTTGATTCAATAATTTGACCAAAAATAAAAACTCCCGAAATTAAGGCGATATTTTGAAAGTCTAATCCCCATTGAAATAATGCGATAATAATTGCGATAGTTATTCCGCAAAGCATTCCTACAAAAGGAATAAATGAAAAAATTCCTGTTAAAATCCCAATTAAAAATCCGTAATCTAATTTACAAAAACTAAGGAGTAGGGCGTAAATAAAACCAAGAATTAAGCAGACATGAATTTGTCCGCGAATAAATCCAGCTAAGGTTTTATCGATTTTGCTAGCCAATTGTCTAATTGGTTGAGAAATTTTACTTGGTAAATTATTATTGAGATTGTTAATTAAGCGATCCCAATCTTTGAGAAGATAAAAGACCAAAATTGGCATGATAAAAATTACTGATAAAATGTTAATCAATGATGCGGAAGAGCTAATAGTGTTGATAAATATTTTTTGGATTAATGAGCTAAATTCAATATCGAATTGATAATTTTCTAGAAAATGTCCAAGACTTTTATCCGAAGAAAGGCCAAAATGATTGAGACTATCGATGATTTTAGGATAAATATCTTCACTTAAAATTTCGATATATTTGGGTAAATTATCAAAAAATTCAAGAGTTTGCTTATAAGCAAGGGGAATGGTTAACGCAAATAATCCAAATAAAAATGAAAAGAAAATTAAGAGGATAAGCAGGGTTGATAGGGTTCGAGGAATTTTATAGCGCTGTTGCATTTTATCAACCAGAGGGTGAAGAAAATAAGCGATAATCATCGATACAATAAACGGACTTAAAACAAAACGAATTTGATAAATTACAAAAATCGCTAAAGCAAATAGCGGAATAATAATTAATAATTTATCACTAATTTTAGTTTTCATCAATAATTTTAATTGGTTTTAATTGATAGTTATGGTATAAAAATCATCAGCTTTTTTTTGGGCACTGAAATTTAATCTTGCTAAATTATCTTCAATTTTATTGTTTAAATCAGTATTGTTAACTGAGATAACTGCATAATTGCGAGAAAGTGATTCGATATTGATTTGATTGATAAAATTACAATTTTCAATTTTCTTTTTAACATTAATCCAACTTTCAAGATCAGTGAGATTAATTCCTAAGCGAATTAAATTATTATTAAGATTTTTATCGCTAGTAATTTGAGCATTGGCAAGATAATCAACTGCTTTTTTAGCAACAATATCAAGGAGTTGTTCGTAGTCAAGACGATCGACATTTACAAAATTTAAGTGAATTTGTTTATTTTGATTTTTACCAATATGATTAACATCAAGTAAAATTTTATTTTCAATATTATCGTAATTTAAAATAATGGTATAAGCGGATGAGACGTTGTATTTATTGAGAAGAGGTTCGATATTATTGAAGTTTAAATCGATAATATTTTCAGCATTTACAACTGCAATATTATCAAGATCAGGCTGAACAACGATAAAATTTTTTTTAACTTTTTTGCTAAGATAACGGTTAAGAGCATATCGCCATTGATTTTCTTCTTCCCATAAAATAAGCCTTTTTTTATTGGCAATTCCTGCGATAATAAGAATATTTTCAGCATTAGGAATATTTTTGGAAGTAAGATTAATTTCACTTGGAGTATTTTTTAATTCAGCGGTTTTCTTTTGCAAAATGTGATCAACAAAATTTTTTGCGAAAATGATATTTAGGGTTGCGGAATAATTATTTCCAGCAATTTTTTCATTTTGAATTTGTTCAGAACTTACCATATCGGCAATCTCATCATCATTGATTTCATCGGCAATTGCGGTATTGAGTTCCAAGCGAGTTAGCAATATTAAAAATCCATCACGGCGAGCACTTGCTACCGCAAGATTTCTAGCAATTGAAGGTGATTTTGCTTTTGATTTTGTAGAAATATTATCGATTTGGTAATTTTCATTATTTGCTGATTTTGCAATATTGATAATCCCAAAGAAACAGATCAGCAATGTTAAAAAAAATCTTAACATAATTTTGTTAAATACTTTTAATTGTGGTTCGTTAAAGTTTGATAAATTTAATTATAAATTTATCAAAATAATTTTTTAACCAAAGATTTAGTTTGAAATTAAACTAAAGGCAAATATTCTTCAACAATAATTTTATAAGTTTGGTTTTTAAAAATTAAAATGGCAAGAAATTTATTATCTTTAAAAAATTTACATGCCATTTGAAGATGCTTTAATTATTGCTTAAAGATAATTGCGTCAATTAAAATTCTAGTTAAATCTTGCAAATAGTTAAATAGCTAGGCAGATAAAACTACACTCTTAAAATATTTTTAAGATATTAAGAATTTATAAAATTAATTATGAATTGTTTTAAAATAAAACTTTAAACAATTTAAGTTATTAATAGTTAAAAAATAACATTTTAAACTAATGTCTACAACTTATAAAAAAGCAGGCGTTGATATTGACGCTGGAAATCATTTAGTAAACCTCATTAAGCCAATGGCTAAAGCAACTCAGCGAATTGGTTCGGTTAGCGATTTGGGAGGTTTTGGAGCATTATTTGATTTAAAAAAATGTCAATTTAATGATCCAATTCTCGTTTCTTCAACTGATGGAGTTGGAACAAAATTAAAAATTGCTATCGAAACTAATCATCATCAAACCATTGGTATTGATCTAGTGGCAATGTCAGTTAACGATTTAATAGTTCAGGGAGCTCAACCGCTTTTTTTCCTAGATTATTTTGCCTGTTCAAAGTTAAATGTTGAAATTGCTAGTCAGGTAATCCAAGGTATTGCAGATGGTTGCAAGCAAGCTAATTGTGCATTGATTGGTGGAGAAACTGCGGAGATGCCTGATATGTATAGCGAAGGAGATTATGATTTAGCTGGATTCAGTGTTGGAGCAGTTGAAAGAGATGAAATTTTACCTAGGCAAACAGATGTAGGAGATGTTTTGCTAGGAATTGCTTCGAGCGGAGTTCATTCAAATGGCTATTCATTGGTGAGATATATTCTTAAAGAAAATTCTTTAAAATTTAGTGATATTGCTTTTGATAATAAAAGCTTTGCGGAGATTTTACTTACCCCAACAAAAATTTATGTTAAATCAATTTTGCAAGCACTTAAAACCAAAAAAATCAAAGCATTAGCTCATATTACGGGTGGAGGAATTGTCGAAAATTTGCCAAGAGTTTTAAGTAAAAATTTGCAAGCCAAAGTAAATTATCAAGCTTGGGAAATGCCAAAAATTTTCAAATTATTGCAAAGTCTTTCTGGAGTTAGTGATGAAGAAATTCGTAGAACTTTTAATTGCGGAATTGGCATGGTTGTAGTGGTAAAACGAGAAGATGTTGATCAAATAAAAGAAATTTTAATAGCCAATGGTGAAGAAGTTTTTGAAATTGGAGAATTAGTATGACAATAATTGATCGCAGTATTTCCGTGCATCTACAAGATTTTCCAGAAGTTGGATTTATTAATTCCCAAGATGAATTAGTTAAAGATATGGACTTGATTAGATCGATTTGTTCTTGTGCTTTAGCGATAAGAGATAATAAAAATTTACGAGTTCGACTTCCGTTGCAAAGCCTTACTATTATTGGTAAAAACGCTAAAAAATTACTTAATTTTAAAGAAATTATTGCCGATGAAGTTAATGTTAAAGAAGTTTTAAATCGTGATGATGTTGAAAAATTTAGCGAAGTTAAATTGCAAATTAATTTTAAAAAAATTGGTGCAAAATATGGGCCAAAAATTAAAGAAATTACTCAGGCAATTCAAAATAAAAATTGGCAAATTATTGACGATAAAACTATCGAAATTGCCAATTTAAAATTAGTTGATGATGAATTTGATTTAAAATTGGCAATAAAAAATTATGATGAAAGCAAATTTTGCGTTATGGCATTGCCAAGTAATGATTATTTGGTAATGCTTGATATTGAGGTTTCCAAAGCACTTGAAGATGAAGGAATTGCTCGTGATATTGTTAGAGCAGTTCAGCAAAATCGCAAAGAAGCAAATCTTGATATATCATTTCAAATAACTCTAAAAATTTATTCCAGTAATTTGCGAATTATTGAAGTTGCTAAATCTTTTGAAGAATATATTGCTAAACAAGTTTTGGCATCATCAATTGAAATTCTTGATGCTAAGCCAAAAAAAAATAAATTTTATTTTGAAAATAATCTTGAAGATGGTGATCTTGCAATATCGTTTTAATTAATGATTTCATCATAAAAAACTATTTTGCCAATTATAAATATCTAGATATTTATCTAAATATTTGGATAAAAATTTAGATAAATATTTGTTAAAATTTCTAGACATTTTTTTTTGACCAAATTAAAAATTAGTAAAATTAAAATTTCGCAAATTATAAAAAAATAATTTATAAAAATTTACACTAATTTCAAAATCATTTATTAAAAATAGTTAATTAACATTATAAAATAATAACCACAATTAAAATTCATAAAATCTATAAATTAATAAAATAAAATTAAAATATGTTAAATCAATTATCTGGACAAATTATTGAAGTCGTTGAACAAGCAGCAATTGCATGTTATCCATGGATCGGCAAGGGTGATAATCATAGTGCTGATCAAGCAGCAGTTTCGTCAATGCGAAAAACCTTAAATGAAATGACAATTTCAGGAAGAGTGGTAATTGGCGAAGGTGAACGCGATGAAGCACCGATGTTGTATATCGGAGAAGAGGTTGGAAAAGGAGGATTAAAAGTTGATATTGCTCTTGATCCTTTGGAAGGAACTACAATTTGTGCAAATGCAGGAGAATCATCTTTAGCAGTAATTGCTTTTGCAAATAGCGGATGTTTTTTACATGCACCAGATGTTTATATGGAAAAAATTGCCGTTGGAGCAAATCTTCCCGATGGAATAGTTGATCTCGATAATTCCGCAAAAAAGAATTTACAAAATTTAGCTCAAGCAAAAAAAGTCGATATTAGCGATTTAACGGTGATGATTTTAGATCGTCCAAGACATCAGGAATTAATTGCCAAAGTTCGCGAAGCAGGAGCAAAAATCCGCTTAATTGGCGATGGAGATGTTGCAGGAGTAATTGCTTGTACCAATCAAAAAACCCGAGTGGATATTTATATGGGAACGGGTGGAGCACCCGAAGGAGTTCTTTCCGCTTGTGCACTTCGCGTAATTGGTGGACAAATGGTTTCAAGATTAATTTTCAATAATGATCAAAAACAAATTAATCGCGCAAAAGAGATGGGAATTATTGACCTTAATAAAAAATATCGTGAATATGATATGGCAAAGGGTGAAGTAATCTTTGCTTGTGCAGGAGTTACCGATGGCTATTTGCTTAAAGGGGTAGCAAAAAATTCTGCTAAATCTTTTTTGGTAGAATCGCTAATTCTTGATTCTTCGCGTCGTAAAATTGTTAAAACTCAAAGTGAAATTTTGCTTTAGAATATCTTGGTTAAAAGATATTCTAAAATATTTTTTAAGGGGATTTAACTTTTTTAGTAACTAACTAAAATTAACAAGATTTAACATTTGCTAATTAGTTAAAATAATTTATGTTAATTATTAACAATTTTAAAATAAAATCAATAAAATAAATATGAATAAATTTTTTAAAAAAACTATGATTTTTGCCTTGATAGCTGATTCATTATTGTTAATTTCAACTCAAGTTTTTGCAAAAGAAACTTATGATGTTGATGTCAATCATGCTCAAGTTATTTGGCATGCCAGTCATTTTGGTTTTTCTAAACCTGCTGGAAAATTTAGTGATATTAAGGGTAAAATTATTTTTGACGAAAAAAAACCTGAAAATAGTTCAGTGGAAGTTGAAATTAAAATTGCATCATTAACTACGGGATTAAAAAAATTTGATGAACATCTTTTGGGAGAAGATTTTTTCAATGAGGCAAAATATCCAAATGCAAAATTTATCAGCAATAAAATTCAAATTACCAAAAGAAATCAAGCAAAAATTTATGGTGAATTAACTTTGTGTGGAGTTAAAAAAGATATCGTTTTAGATGCTAATTTAAACAAAATTGGCATTAATCAATTTTCGCAAAAGAAAACTATCGGGATTAGTGCAAAAACAAAAATTAATCGTAGTGATTTTGGAATTGATTTCGGCTTACCAGGCATTGGAAATCAAGTGGTTTTAGATATTGAAATTGAAGCAAATCTTAACGATAAGGAAAATAAAAATGTTGAGTTAGATTCTCCAAAAACCTCAGATAAATTAACTGCAAAATGGGGAATTGTTGAAAATAAAAGTAAAATTGATTTTTTGGTTAAACAAGATAAATCTGAAATTAAGGGAAATTTAAAAAAATTTTCTGGGATAATTAATTTCGAAGCTAATGATTTAAAAAATTCTCAAGTCGAAATTAAAATCGATATGACCAGTATTGACATTGCTTTTGCCCAAGCATTGGAATTGGTTAAAACTGCTCCATGGTTAGCAGTGAAAATTTATCCCGAAGCAATTTTTAAAGCTAATAAATTTACAAATTTATCAGGAAAAAAACAATTTATGGCTCACGGAAATTTAACTATTAAAGGCAAAACCGTTCCTGTTGATTTTGAATTTACTTTTAAAGAATTAACTAAAAGCAATGCTAATTTAATTGGTAAAGCAATTATTAAAAGAAGTGATTTTGACATTGGTAATAAGGATCCAAAGAAAGCTAATGATGTTGCTAATGAAGTTGAAATAAATGTTGAATTGGAAGCTAATCGTTAATTTAATCAAAGTTCAATTGAAGCAATTTTACTCGATAATTTTTTAATTTGTAAAATAGATTCTGTTTGTATTTTTTTTACAATTTCATAATTATCTTCTTCATCGAAACTTGCAGTTAATTCATGAATTATCGAGCTTGATGGAAGTTGTTGAAAAATTAATTCAGTAGAAAGTGATTCTGGTTTTATTTGGCTAGAAAAAAAATCTAAAACTAAATCTAATTTTTCTTTATTATCGCAAAGTGAAATTAAATATTTTTCTAATGATAAATTTTTATCTTCCAAATCAATTTCTAAGCTCGAATTTAATGCATAATTTCGACAAAGAGTTTGACCACTTCTTTGTAAAATATTTTTTATTAGTACATTGCCAAATCCTTTAATTCTAACCTCTTGACCATCATTCGAAGATTGAAATGATTGATTGATTAAATAATTCTTGCAAAGGTCAATAGCATTTTCGCCATTGTTATTTTTTAAATTTTTATCAGCTCCATTTTTTAAAAGCTCAATGATTATTTCAAGATTATTGTGATTAATTGCCAAATGAAGAGCTCTATCACCATTACTATTTCCAAGATTAATTTGCACACCTTTGCAAAGCAATGATTTGACCAAATTTAAATTGTTAAAATAAACTGCTAAATGAAAAATATTAGAACCTGAATAATCTTCACTTGAATAATTTATATCTGCACCATCATCAATTAATGATTCAATAATTGAATTTTCTAAGCCAATTTTAAAAGCAAAAATCAATATTGATCTTCCGTGATAATCAGTTTGGTTGATATTGGCAATTTTAATTTTTTTTTGAAGATGATATTCAATTAATGGCTTAAAAAATTTATGGCAATAACTAAATTCTTGAGTTAAAGAATAACAATTTCTTTGATCTTCATCTTGGTTATTTGGATTACTTTCTAAGGCAATAAGAGTATGGAAAC
>CAMCSJ010000065.1 GCA_945878005.1 Rickettsia typhi
TAATCACTATATTTTTAATTTCACTTACTTCTTGTAAGTCTAAGGTAATCGATATTAAAAGTCCATGCGTTTCTTTGGAAGACGGACCTTGTGGACCAAAAAAATCAATCAATGATTGGTGGTTAAAAAATCAAAAAAATAACATTAATTCTTAAAATTATGGCCGAAACTACAACATTTGCTAGCAAAGCTAGATCAGCAGGAGCATCAAGTTATCGTGATATTCTCGAGTCTAAAAAAGAAAATATTAACCCTTTGCAAACTGCAATAAACAATGCAGAAAATAAGAAGAAATTTAGCAATGTCGATCCTGCAAAAAAAGCAGTATCGGATTTAATTTATCTTGTTAAGGGAGTTGATGCTGGAAGAAATGCTTGGTATTACGTTTTAGTGGAAAGAGTTAAATTACAACTTTTTCTTAAAGCACTAGGTGATGATATTATTCATTTAGAAAATTATGGAAAAATTCTTTATTCCGCTTATGGCGAAGAGCCACCTAAAAATATTACCGATCTTCTTAAAGAAGAATATGGAATTGATGATTAATTTGCTTAACAAGATTTTATAATCTTTTAAAAAATTTATTTAAATTCTTAGAAATTAATTTTTCTTAATAACTTCTTAATATTTCTTGATAATAAATTTGATTAATTTTTAAAATTTGTTATTTGGTTATAAACCTAATGGACGCTGATTAATCTCACTGGTTAGAGTAAAAAACTATTACTAAAAAAAATACAAAATTAATTTTAATCTTTGCCTATTATTTTCTTATAGTTAAAAATAATTGTCATAAAAAATTAAGCTAAATTATTTTTTAATTTTAGCGATTCTTAAAATAAAACTTTAATTTCAATGAAAAATTTCAAATTATTCTTAATAGTTTCGATTGGTGTATTTGTAGGGTTTGTATCGGCATTTTCCTTTTCGCAAATTAACATTAAACCCATAAAGGTTGACGAAAAAATAACCAAAAAAAATAAAGATTTCATTGATCAAATTATTAAAAAAGTTAAAAATGATTATGTCGATGAAAAAACCGATGACCAACTTGCTGAAGCTGCAGCTAGTGGAATTTTATCTTCGCTTGATCCACATTCTTCTTATTTAAATGAAGATGCTCTTAAAGAAATCGGTGTTCAAACTAAAGGTGAATTTGGAGGATTAGGCATTGAAATCACTAACGAGCTTACTGTAACCAAAGTTATTTCTGCAATTGAAGATACACCTGCATTTCGCGCTGGAATAAAAACGGGAGATTATATCATTAAAATTAACGATAAAAATTCTATCGGATTATCAATCGAAGAAGTAGTAAAAAAACTTCGTGGACGCCCAGGAACATCAGTAAAAATTACCATTTTAAGGAAAGGTGAAAAAGAACCATTGGTTAAAAATTTAATTCGTCAAGTAATCAAGGTTAAAGCTGTTAAATCTGCTCAATTCAACGATGTTGCATATGTTAAAATTAACACATTTTCTCAACAAGCATCAAGTGGATTAGAAGCTGAAATCAAAAAATTAAAAAATAAAATTGGTGAAAAAAATCTTAAAGGTTTAGTGCTTGATTTAAGAAATAATCCAGGTGGATTATTGGATCAAGCAATCAAAGTTAGTGATATATTTTTACCAAAAAATTCGTTGATTGTTTCGATTAAGGGAAGGGCAATTGAAGAGCGTAAATATCTCGATTTAATCGATGAACAACTTATCGCTAATTTACCAGTTGTTGTCTTGATCAATGAAGGATCTGCATCTGCTTCAGAAATTGTAGCAGGAGCACTTCAAGATAATAAAAGAGCGGTAATTATGGGAGTAAAATCTTTTGGTAAAGGATCAGTTCAATCGGTAATTCCTCTTGAAAATAATCAAGGAGCTCTTCGTTTAACTACATCGCTTTATTATACCCCATCTGGTAAATCAATTCAAGCTCAAGGGATTGAACCAAACATTGTATTAAATGATGCTAAAATTGAAAAACAAATTGATAAAATTGAGAAAGATTCTGAAGCTGATCTTCAGGGTCATATTAAAGTT
Organism: Rickettsia typhi; assembly: GCA_945878005.1. GTDB lineage: Bacteria > Pseudomonadota > Alphaproteobacteria > Rickettsiales > UBA1997 > CAILUF01. Next base: position 2,038 of record CAMCSJ010000065.1, read on the forward strand.
CAATTACAACAAGCCATTGAAGATTCTAAGAAAGAGCAAGTTAATGATGATAATCAAGCAATTTATGCTCAGGATTATCAATTAGCCAGAGCGATTGATTTAATTAGAGGAATTGGTGTATTTAATAATAAAATTAAATAAACTTTAACATTTTCTAACTAAAATTATGGATAATAAACAGAAGCTTTATTTTTTAAATATTCTTTTGCTATTTTTTATTCTCCTAGTTATCGGCGATAATATCTTGGCAAAAGATAATGAAATGCAGGATTTTGTTGTTGCTAAGGTTAATAATGTTGTTATCACAAATTCTGAAATTAATTCACGAATTCGCTATGTTGTTAAGACTACAAAAATTTCATTTTCAAATAATTTTGAACAAAAATTACTTCGTTTGCAAGTAATTGATAAGATGATCGAAGAAGAATTAATTCGTCAAGATGCTAAAAAACTTAACATTACTGTGTTAGATGAAGAAATCAATAATGCCTTACAAATCATTGCATCTCAAAGCAAAAAGAATATTGCTCAATTTAAATTTTTTCTTAAAGAAAATAATATTTCCTTAGTTGATTTTTTAGAATATCTCGAAGCTGAAGTTCTTTGGTCAAAAATCTCCGATGAAAATTTTAAAAGTAAAATTAAAGTAATTGATCTTGAAATAGAAGAATTTTTTGAACAAGCAAAAGCTAAAACCGATAATCGTAAATTTCTATTGGCAGAAATTGTTATTAATAAATCCATGAATATAAATAATGTAGAAAATAATGCCTTAGAATTTGCTTCTAAAATTTCCTTAGATCTTAACAATGGAGCGAATTTTAATGAATTAGTTCGGCAATTTTCAGTAGCTGTTAATTCCCAAAATAATGGGGAAATTGGCTGGGTAAGTCAAGGCGATATTGATGCTAAAATTTATCAAGCAATCAGCAATTTAGCTAAAAATTCCTCCTCCAAACCGATTTTATTTGGCGATGGATATCATATCTTTAAAGTTCTCGATATTAAATTGGAAAAAAGAGTTAATGATAAAAATGTTGATTTTGCTAGGAATTTTATTTTTAGAAGAAAACTCCAAAATTATGGTAAAGGTTATTTAATGGAAATAAGAAAAAAATCTTTTATAGAAATTATTGAATAAATCTTAAATTAAACAAAATATTTTTTTTAAAAATTTTACTTTAATTAACTGCAAAATTAATCGCTTAATTTTTTGGAAAGATTACAGTAATCCTTAATAGTTAATCTTTCTGCACGAGCTTGAGGATCAATATTGCAACTCTTCAAAACTGCTACAGTATCATCAAAAAAAACATTTTTTAAAGCAGATTTAATCATTTTTCTTCTTTGATTAAAAGCAAATGCTACAACTTTTTGTAATTTCTTCAAATCAACTTCTTGATCAATATTTTTTTTAGGAATTATTTCAACAATCGCTGATGTTACTTTGGGAGGAGGATTAAAAACATTTTTATCTACCAAAAAAAGTAATTTTGAATCGCAAAGAAAATTGACCATTACTGCAAGTCTTCCATAATGATCTTCTCCTGCTTTGGCAGTAATTCTGCAAACAACTTCTTTTTGAAGCATGAGGTGAATTGAAGTAATTTGATCTCTTAATTCTAAAAATCTAAAGAGCAAAGGAGTTCCAATATTGTATGGTAAATTAGCTATTATTCTAAATTTTTTATCACCAAAAATTTCTCTAAAATCAATTTCTAAAGCATCGCCTTCGATAATTTCTAAACGATCTTTATAAAAATCTTTTAACTCATTAAGAGCTAAAATACAGCGTTTATCTTTTTCAATAATTGTTAATTTTTTGACATTGGCATCTAGAATTGATCTCGATAAACTTCCTGGTCCTCCTCCGATTTCTAAAATTTCTTCATCCTTTAATTCAAAAAGTTGATCGTGATTTGAATGATTATTTTTAAGTAAAGATTCGCGAACTATTTTATCGGTAAAATTTTTATCATAAATAAAATTTTGACCCAAAGATTTTTTACTAGCAAGTTGATATTTTTTTACAAGTTGAGCGGTTGTTAATAGTTGATCCATGTTAAACTTTAATAATTTTAACTATTTTATAAAATTTATAAAAGTTCGTCGATTGGATCAAAATAATGATGATCCAAAGCTTTAGCAACTTCATGATGAGTTACTTTTCCAGCAAAAATATTTAACCCAGCTAATAAATTTTTATCATCCATTAAAGCTTTTTTGTAACCCTTATTGGCGATTGCCAAAGCAAAGGGAAGTGTTGAATTTTCTAAAGCTAAAGTAGATGTTCTTGCAACAGCTCCAGGCATATTGGTAACGCAATAATGAATCACTCCATCAACTTCAAAAGTTGGATTACTGTGAGTTGTTGGACGACTTGTTTCAAAGCATCCACCTTGATCAATTGAAATATCAACCATCACTGAACCTTTTTTCATTTTTTTAACCATTTTGGAAGTTACTAATTTCGGAGCAGTTGCACCGGGAATTAATACCGCTCCAACTACTAAATCAGCATCTAAAACATTGGATTCAATATTCTCAATTGAACCATATAAAATTGTAGCAGAATTTTGAAAAATATCGCTGAGATATCGAATTCTTGAAAGTGATTTATCGATAATTACAACATTTGCACCCATGCCAATAGCAACTTTACCAGCATTAGTTCCTGCAACTCCACCACCTAGAATTACCACTTTAGATCTTGCAACTCCGGGAACTCCTCCCAATAAAACTCCTCTTCCACCTTGTGATTTTTCAAGAGATCTTGCTCCCGCCTGTATTGATAATTTTCCAGCAACTTCACTCATTGGAGCAAGTAATGGTAAAGAGTGATCATTAGCAGTTACAGTTTCAAAAGCAATTGCAATGCAACCCGAATTCATTAAGGATTTAGTAAGATTTTCTTCGGCAGCCAAATGAAGATAAGAAAAAATAATTTGATTTTGTCGAATCATTTCGCATTCATTTTTTTGAGGTTCTTTGACCTTAAAAATCATCTCCGCTTTGCTATAAATTTCTTTAGCAGTTTCGATAATTTTTGCTCCCGATGCTTCATATTGTTCATCGCTAAAATCAATTGCTAAACCTAAGGATTTTTGAATTAAAACCTGATGTCCAGCATTTACAAATTCTCTTACTCCTGATGGAGTTAAAGCACTGCGATATTCGTGATCTTTTATTTCTTTAGGAACGCCAATTAACATAAAACTCCTTGTTTTTAATTTTTATAATTATTATTTTTTTGAGATTTTTTTAAGTCGAATAATATTGCTTTCCTGCGAAGTAATGCTTGGATAAAGCTCATATTCAAAATTAAAATCTTTTTTACTTTCAATAATTTCTGATTGTAAATTCTTACCTTTTAAAAATAAACAAAAACCTTCTTTGGTTAAAAATTTTGAACTATAATCCAATAATTTCGGTAATGGAGCTAATGCTCTAGAGATTATGCAATCAAATTCAAGATTTTTTAAATCTTCCAATTTGGAATTTTGAACAAAAATTTTGTGATTTGAAATTAATTTTGCCTCTCGTAAAAATTCACATTTTCGAAAAGATTTTTCAATTAAATGGATTTCTTTTAATCCAAGAATTGAAAGAATGATTCCGGGAAGTCCTGCACCAGAGCCAAAATCGCCAAATTTTAAATTATCATCTTCAAGGTATTTTAGCAATTGAGCGCAGTCTAAAATATGACGATTCCAAATATCTGAAATTGTCGAATTGCCAATAAAATTAAAATTTTGATTCCGATTTAGCAATAACTCTACAAACTCTTCGAGCATTTGTTCTTGAGAATTATTAAGATCGTAAAATTTTTTTATTTCAAAAAAACAGGAATTTTTTTTCTGCTCAATGCCAATATTTTCTGCTATAGTTTCTGCCATAATTTCAACCTTTTGAAAAACTTAAAATAGATTTAATTTTATAAAACATCTTTTTAAATCAAATGATTTATCTTTGCAAATTTTTTTTAGTTTTAAAAAAATCTTTCTTGACCGTTAAATGTTAAAGTCTTAAAAATTTATCCAAACTTTTTTAAAAAATATTAAAATAAAATTTATGAAAATTTCTCCAAAAGTAAAAAAAATATTATCATGCTATGAAAGTGATAACCCTGGAACCAAGACCAATCTTGCTCGAATCCTGATGAGTGGAAAATTAGCAGGAACTGGAAAAATGGTAATTCTTCCTGTTGATCAAGGATTTGAACATGGTCCCGATCGAAGTTTTGCAATGAATCCCGATGCTTACGATCCTCATTACCACTATGATTTAGCTGTGGAAGCTGGACTTAATGCATATGCAGCTCCACTTGGAATGTTAGAAGCAGGAGCGGATAGTTTTGCAGGAGAAATTCCTACAATTCTTAAAGTTAATTCATCAAACTCATTGCATAATGGTGGAACTGCTCCGCATCAAGCTACTACTGCATCAGTTAAAGATGCATTGCGTTTAGGTTGCAGTGCAATTGGTTTTACAATCTATCCGGGATCTGATGCTGCATTTGACATGTTTGAAGAAATTCGCGAAATGTCTCTTGAAGCTAAATCATATGGATTAGCAGTGGTTATTTGGTCTTATCCTCGAGGTGGAGATTTATCAAAAATTGGTGAAACTGCAATTGATATTTGCTCATATGCAACTCACATTGCAGCCTTGCTTGGAGCTCATATTATTAAAGTTAAACCACCAACTCCAGCACTAGAAAACCTTGAAACAATCAAGGTTTATGAAAAATTAAAAATCAATGTAGATAGTTTAGAAGTTCGAGTTAGACATGTAATTAAGTCAGCATTTGCAGGAAGAAGAATCGTGGTATTTTCGGGTGGAAATGCTAAAGGTGAAGAAGATATTTACAGCGAAATTAGAGAAATTTATAAAGGTGGAGCAAATGGCTCTATCATTGGTAGAAACACTTTCCAAAGACCAAAAGCCGAAGCATTAAAAATGCTTGATAATATTATTAAAATTTATCTAGGTAAATTTTAAAAAAAATATTTGAAAAATTACTCATCTAAAAATAGAAACTTTAGATGAGTTTTTTTTAATTATTTTTTAAAAAATAATAAAATAATTAATAATTTTATTAAAACTTTAATAAAATTCCTAAATTTAGAAATCAATATCAACCCTTGATATTCAAAGATTCATCATAAATTTTCATTTTTTTATTGTGTTTTTTTAAAACAAGAAACAAAAATCATTTGCCTTTAAATTGTAAAATTTTTTTTATATAGCAACTGAAAAATTTTTTCTGTAATTATCAAATTTTATAACTTCATTTAATTTAGAAATAATGATTTGATAATGTATGGCACTTAAACTATTTATTTAAAAAATTATGAAAAACAAAGCATTCTCAATGATTGAATTATCGATCGTTGTTCTTATTATCGGTATTTTGGTCGCAGGAGTAACTCAATCTTCGCGATTAGTTAAGCAAATCAAAATTGCTACTGCTCGTAGTATCACCAAAAGTTCTCCCGTTTCTGGTATTAAAGATTTAGCACTTTGGCTTGAACCAACCATGGATGAAAGTTTCATTGAAATTCAAGCTGATGATGATTATAAAGTAACTCAGTGGAATGATGTTAATCCTCAAAATACCATCAAATATTACGCTATTAAATCTGGTACGCCAGCGGTTACCTTTACTTCAAACGGAATTAACAATATTCCATCATTGAAATTTACAGGTGCTACGGGAACTGCAGGTTATTTTGTTTTATCAACTTCCTATAATATTGCTCAAGCTACTAAACTTAAAACATTTGGTAATAGATTTACTTTCTTCTCAGTAGCAAAAGCTGATAATGAAGTGGTAGGAAAATTCAGAGCAACTTTTTATAACTCACCAGATGCTTCAGCAGATGGTTGGGGAAATATTAAAACTGCAGATAATAAAAGAGGAATTTTATTTAATGACAACATGCTTTGTTCAACCAACACTTCAAACAGCACAGGTGCAGCCGAAATTACTACTTCAGTTTATGAAGGAGTTGTCACGGGAAATATGACAGTTTATGTTAACGGAGCTACCGAAACTACTTCAGTTGCAACTCAATCAGGTGGAAGTGCAGGGTTTGTTTCAGGAACTTCAACAGATGCTTCATATTCCCCATTAACTCCTAATCCTGCATTTTATGTAGGAAGTATTGGTGGTCCAGGAAATGAAACTTGGAAAGGTTTAATTGCCGAAATCATCATCTTTGATCGTGTACTTCGTAATGAAGAACGCAAAAGTGTTGAAAAATACTTAAGTAAAAAATATGGTATTAAAATTACCGAATAATTATTAAAATATTTTAAAAATTTAAAAAATATTATTAAATAATAATAAATATATTTATAAACAGGTTTTGTTAGTAATTAACAAAACCTGTTTTTTTATGCTAAAAAAATACCGTAAAAAAATACTGGGATATTTTTTTTAACAAACCTTTTACCACTTACATCCCTACAATTAGTAAAAACAATCGTTAAGCTTACGGAATCATCACTCCCCCCTTGAGGGCTTACATCCCTACATTTAGTAAAAAACTCATAAAG
>CAMCSJ010000066.1 GCA_945878005.1 Rickettsia typhi
GAGAATAAAAAATTTGATGATCATCTTACGCATATGATTGTTCATAGTATTTTACATCTGATTGGATATGATCATGAAAAAGAACAAATGGCAATTATCATGGAGCAATTAGAAATCAAAATTTTAAAGAAGTTAAAAATCAATAATCCCTATAAAATTAAATCTAAAATTAAATCTAAAATTGATAGTTAAAATTATAATTTAAATTTATCAAAATTTTCACGATAAAAATTGCAGATTTATAGGTTTAAAAAATTATATAATAATCTAAGCTAATTTTATTAATTATAACCTGTTGTAAATAAAATAAGTTAGTATTAATTATTTATTCTTAAAAATATTTAACTTCTCTTCAAGTTTGGTGATAAATATATCGCCAAGATTAATATTATTTAAGCGATTAATTTCAGTAATTCCTGTAGGGGAGGTTACATTGATTTCAGTAAGGTAATCGCCAATAATATCAATTCCTACAAAGAATAAATCTCGTTTTTTTAATTGACTGGAAATTGTTTTGCAAATTTCTAAATCACGAATGCTAGGAATTAATTTTTGGGCTTTTCCTCCAATATGAAGATTTGATCTAATTTCTCCTTGTTTAGCAATCCTTGATATTCCACCAACAAATTCTCCATCGATTAAAATTAACCTTTTATCGCCAAATTTTATGTCTTCTAAAAATTTTTGAGCAATCAATGGAACCTGATAATTATTAATCATCAATTGAGCAATAGAATCCAGATTTGGACTAGCTTCTTCGAGGAAGACAACTCCTTCTCCACCACAGGCGTAAAGTGGTTTTAAAATTATTTTTTTATATTGGTGATGAAAATTTTTTAAAGCAGAAATATCGCAAGAAATTAAAGTATCGGGAACTAAATGAGAAAATTCCGAAACAAAAATCTTTTCAGGACAATTACGAATTTCTTGAGGATTATTTAAGATTAAAACTTTATTTTTTAATCTTTCAAGGAGATAAGTTGAGGTAAGGTAATTCATGTTGTAAGGAGGATCTTGGCGAATTAAAATTACATCAAAATCGCTAAGATTTTTTTCACTTTCTTCAATTATCTTGCAATAATTTTTTTGATCATTTTCGATCTTTACTTTTGAAATTTTTGCTTTTAACTGTTGATCATGAATTTGATATTGCAATAAATTTGGGGTATAATAATAAATCTCGTGATTTTTATTTTGTCCTGCAAGCATGATTTGGTAAGTCGAATCAGTTGCAATATTGATCGAAAAAATGTCGTCCATTTGAAACAGGATTTTCATGATATGAAATTAAATTGAAAAACTATAAATTAAATTGAAAAATTATAACTAATAACAATTTCTTAAATTAAAAAAAATGCAATATAATTCACAAAAAATTTTCCCAGAATATGACCTTGGAGATGTTGTTCTTCGAGAAAAAAGAGAAAGCGATGCACAAGATTTTTATCTTCATTATACCAATCCCAAGGTAAATCAATTTATTCTTTGCGAAATGCCAGTTGATGCTGAACAGGCAAGAAAAGATATTGCTTATTGGCGAAGTTTATTTTATCACGGATCAGGAATTTATTTTGCAGTTGTTGATAAAAATACCGATAAAATGATTGGCTCAGCTGGATTAAGCAGTTATAATTCCTATCAAAAAAGAATTGAAATTAGTTATGATTTATTTCCAACATATTGGCGAAGAGGAATCGGATTTCGTATTACAAACACCTTGATCAAATATGCTTTTGAGAATTATAAAGTCAATCGCATTGAAGCATCAGTTGCAACAGCAAATATTCCTTCAAAAAATTTACTAATAAAATCCGGTTTTACGGTTGAAGGAATTTTGCGTCAACATCGCTATCATAAAGGTTATTTCTGTGATGTATTTTTTTTAAGTATGTTGCTAGATGATTACAATAATATTCTTTATAAACGACAAGAATCCTTATATAAAAGGCTTGGATAGGAGTTAAATCACTATTTCTTTGATATTATTGAAGAGGTGTAAAAAAATATTTGACTTTTGTATTGAATAAGATTTAATTACCAAATAAATTTTTTTAGCAAAACTAATTTATTAATCTTTAAACATTAAAAATTTAAATTTTTAATAATTATTGATTATTGCTAATTATTGTTGATATTAGTTGTTTCTTAGAGATTTATCTTGTATTCTAGTTGGTATTTATAAGAATTTCTTAACAAATCTATTTATAATTTTTATAAAATTTTAAATATGTTTTGAATAAATAAGATCTATAAAATAAATTTTCTGACAACATGTCAAGCCTTTAATATCAAGCTATTATGCTAATTTGGTTTGTACTAATTTCGATTTAATAAATCTTTAAAATTAAGTACAAAATTTATTAACAAATATTTGTCAATAAATCGCTCTAACAGTTTCGTTAGAGTTAATTTAAAAAATATAATTCGTGAATTTATGTCTAATACATACGTTGCTAAACCAAGCGAAATTGAAAAAAAATGGTGGTTAATTGATGCAGAAAAGTTAGTCGTTGGTCGTCTTGCCTCAATTGTTGCAAAAGTTTTGCGTGGTAAACACAAAACAACTTTTACTCCCAATATTGATTGCGGAGATCATGTGGTTATCATCAATGCCGATAAAGTAATTTTTACTGGCGATAAATATGCTCAAAAACGTTATTACTGGCATACTGGATATCCAGGTGGAATCAAAGAGCGCAGTGCTCGTCAAGTTATGGAAGGTGGTCATCCCGAAAGAATTCTTGAAAGTGCTGTTTCACGAATGATTTCTCGTGGACCTTTACAAAGAGAAGTTATGACAAAATTACACATTTACAAAGGTAGCGAACATAAACATCAAGGACAAAATCCGCAAATTATGGATATTGCTAAAATGAATCGTAAAAATATTAAATCAAATTAAAATTTTCAATATGACTGTTATAATCAAAGAAAAAATTATTGAAGTTAAAGAATCAACTAAGGTTGATGTTAAACCTAAACTTGATAAACAAGGTCGTGCTTACGCAACTGGAAAAAGAAAAAATGCCATTGCAAAAGTTTGGATTAAAAAAGGCAATGGTAAAATTTTAGTAAATCAAAGAGAAGCTCTTACTTACTTCGGTCGTGAAATTCTTTTTAACATTGCTAAAGCTCCATTTCAAGCTACTAAAAATGATCAAAAATTTGATGTTATTGCTCAAATCATTGGAGGTGGAAAAAGTGGACAAGCTGGAGCACTTGCTCATGGTATCAGTAAAGCATTAGTTGCATTTGATTACAATACTCATCCAACTCTTCGTTCTTCTGGATTTCTTACTCGTGATTCTAGAGTAGTGGAGCGTAAAAAATATGGCTTCAAAAAAGCTCGTAAAGGAAAAACTTACCGTAAACGTTAATATTTATCGAATATTTTTAAACATAAAATATTCAATAGATTTAACTTATAATTAACTAAAATTAAATTATTAATTATAAGTTTATAACTAAAATTTTTTATAAAAATATCGATTTCTATAAAATTACTGACGATAAATTTTAAGCAAACTAATCAGTTACAATAAGCCTTCCAGTATAAAATAAAACTAAAAATAAAACTTATATCAAGAAATTTTAATTGAATTTTATTTTAAAATAATTTGAATTTTTTCTGATTAAAAATTTGATAAAATTTTATAAAGGTTAAAATTAAATTAAAATTCCAAAATTTTAAATAATTATGAATCATTCACTAATAAAAATCTTGTTAGCTTGCGATCATGCTGGATTTAATCTCAAGGAATTTCTAAAAAAAGAATTGCAAGAACTTCAGTATGAAATAGAAGATTGTGGATGTTATAATGGCGATATTTCAGTTGATTACCCAGATCTTGCTAATAAAGCCTGTAGTAAAATAAATTCTCAAGGCAATAATGAATTTGATGTTAAGGAATTTGCTATTTTAATCTGCGGAAGTGGAATTGGAATCTCAATATCGGCAAATAGAAACAAGCATATTCGAGCTGCAGTTTGTAGTAATATAAAATTAGCAAAACTATCAAGAGCACATAATAACGCAAATGCCCTATGCTTAGGAGCAAGATTTGTAAATACTAAATCGGCTCTTAAAATTGTTAAAGCATTTTTGCAAACCAAATTTGAAGGTGGACGTCATGAAGCAAGAGTTGCCAAATTATCAAAATAATATCATTCGTAGTTTTGGCAGAATAAAAAGTCGAAAATTATCAATAAATAAAAAGAAATTACTGGAAGAATTTTTGCCAAAAATTCTCTTAAATAAAAATTTCTATCCCGAAATTAATAAGCATAAAAATTCACAAAATAATATTCTTGAAATTGGTTATGGATTTGGTGATTTTTTATTTAATCTAGCAAAAAATAATCAGCAAAAAAAGATTTATGGATTTGAACCTCATCTCAACGGAGTGGTAAATCTGCTTGCTATGTTAGAGCATGAAAATTTAAATAATATTATGATTTCTTGTGATGATATTAGATTGGAAATAGCAAATTTTAATGATGAATTTTTTGATGAAATTTATATTTTATTTCCCGATCCTTGGCCAAAAGCTAAGCATTATAAAAGGCGATTAATTACCACTAATTTTTTAGAAAATATTTTAGCAAGTAAAATAAAAAAATCAGGAAAAATAATTATTGCAACTGATCACGATGATTATAAAACATGGATTTTATCAGTAATTTTATCGTCAAAAAAATTTAATTGGAATGCTGAAAATAAAAGTGATTGGCAAAGATTTCCAACCAATTGGATAGAAACTAAATATCAAAAAAAAGCTATTTTGGAAGGAAGAATTCCCGTAATATTTGAACTTACTAAGATCTAATATAAAATAGTTAAAGTAATTAAAAAATAATAAATTAAATTATGATTAATATTGATAATCTACCCAAAATTCTTGGAAAATATCGTTTTGATATTAGATTGCCAAATTGGTTTGATGTTGGAGGAAATGCTGAAGCGTTATTTCGTCCAAAAGATCTTGAAGATTTGCAATTTTTTTTACAAAATATTGACAAAAAAATTAATATTCAAATTATTGGTGCAGGATCAAATATTATCATTTGTGACGAAGGTATAAAAGGTGTGGTGATAAGGTTAGGAAGTGATTTTTCTAAAATTGAATTAATCAAAAAAGATCATAAATTCTTTATCAAAGCTGGAGCATCTGCATTGGCGATTAATGTTGCAAATTTTGCCAAGAATTTAGGTTTATCTGGCATCGAATTTTTAAGTGGAATACCAGGATCAATTGGTGGAGTAATTGCGATGAACGCAGGTTGTTACGGTCAAGAAACTTCACAAGTACTTGAAGAAGTAATCGCAATAAATTATCAAGGCGAAAAACATTTATTAAAAAATAATCAATTTAATTTTAGCTATCGTAAAAATAATTTGACGAAAGATTTTATTTTTGTTGAAGGAGTTTTTTTGGTTGAAGAATCATCGATAAGTGAAGTTACAAATAAGATATTAAAACTTCAAAACCAAAGAGAAATTTCTCAGCCAATTAGAGCGAAAACGGGAGGAAGTACATTTAAAAATCCTATCCAAAAAAAGGCATGGGAATTAATTGATGAAATTGGATTTCGTGGAAAAAGTAATGGAGGAGCACAATTTTCCGATAAACATTGTAATTTTTTAATAAATAAAAATAATGCCACAGCTAAGGAATTGATTGATCTTGCCAATGAAGCTAAAAGCGAAGTAGCTAAAAAATTTAGTATCAATTTGGAATGGGAAATTAAGGTTATAAAATAATTTCTAATATCAGGTTGAAAATTTCCAATTTAAAATATTAATTAGAAAAACAAAAAATTTTTTTCAAAAATTAAATAGTTTTTTTAAATAATTAGATTGACCAAATTGAAAATTTTTTTAAAATAAATTTCTAATATTTTTTAAAAATTAAATTAAATTTGTTGAAATTTAAAATTGAAACTTCAAAAATGAAAAAATTATTTTTTTATAAATTAAAAAAATTAATTTAATCCAGTAAACATTAATAAATTAAGCTAATGAAAAAATTTTTATTACCAATTCTACTTGCTCTTGCTATCGCAGGATCAGTTAACGCAAATAGTGCGTTTGCTCAATCATTTACCACGGTAAGTGCTAACGCAAGTGCAAATTCACTTGTTACCGCAATGTGCAATGTAATGATGATTACCACAGGAAACGCAGGTAAAGCTTTTGCCGCATTCGCAATCGTATCGGTTGGTATTGGTTTTTTTACTGGAAAAGTTTCTTGGGGTTTGATGGTCGGTGTTGCAGCAGGAATTGCGGCAATGTTTGGTGCCCCACAAATTGTTTCAGCAATTTCAGGAAGAAGTACGGTTGACTGTGTATAAAATTAATTAAAAATTTAAAACTATTTTACGATAATTAATCGCTTTACCTTAAGTTTTTTACCATAAATTTTTTATTAAATTTATGATTATTTAAAATTAAAATAATTGGATTTGTTTAAAGTTAAAAAGAATATTTTTTTCTTAAATATTCCTTTCTTTTAGTGTGGCTCTAATTATTAAAATCGTCGATAATTCTATCAAAAATAGATATTAAAGCTAATGAAAAATTTTTTATTACCAATTCTACCCGCTCTTGCTTTTGCAGGATTGGTTACCACAAATATTGCATTAGCCCAAACAATTTCAACGGTAACTGCTAATGTAAGCTCAAACTCACTTGTTACCGCTATTGCAATGTAATGAGAATTACTACGGGAAACGCAGGTAAAGCTTTTGCTGCATTCGCAATCATATCGGTTGGTATTGGTTTTTTTACCGGAAAAGTTTCTTGGGGTTTGATGGTCGGTGTTGCAGCAGGAATTGCGGCAATGTTTGGTGCCCCACAAATTGTTTCATCAATTTCAGGAAGAAGTTCGGTTGACTGTGTATAAAATTAATTAAAAATTTAAAACCATCCTTTATTAATTAATGGTTTTGGTTTAAGTTTTTTGATTAAGGTTTATAACTATTGAAACTTGAAATAATTAGATTTATTTAAAGTTAAAAAAACAAATATTTTTTCTTTACAATTTAACTTTAACCATTAAAATCCTATAAATAATTCGCTGGTGTTTATTTTGTGAATGGTTATATTGTGCTGTATCGCCATTATTATCATTTGAATTATTTTTACAATTGTCTTTTTATATTTGCGATCCTAAGTAATTAAATATTGCCAATAAATTGATAATTTAAATACAAAGCAATTAACTTAGCAATGCAAGCTTTAGCTTGATAGTTCATACTATCAGCAATGATTATCCTTAATATATTTTTTATGACTAGAAAGTGTGATTTATTAAATGTTAAACCGATGAGTGGAAATAAAGTTTCTCACTCAAATCGTAAAACCAGAAGAAGATTTCTTCCTAACCTTCAAGATCTTTCCTTTAAAAGCGAAACTCTTGGCGTTGATATTAACTTCAGAGTTAGTGCTTCAACCCTTAGAACCATAAATAAATTTGGCAATATTGATAATTTTTTAGTAAATTATCGCTTTAACAAAATGACTGATATTGCTAAAAAATTTCGTCAAAAAATTAAGAAAAAACTTATTGCTCAAAATAAGCTTTCTGAAATTGAAATTAATAATAGCAAGAAAGCCAAAAAAGCTCAAAAAGTTTAAAATTAAATATTTTATTAATTAATTATTTTCAATAATTAATAACTTTAACTAACCGTTAATTTATTTTTAAATAAGATCTATCTAGATTCTCAATATTTTTTAGATGAACAAGTCCAAAGAAGATTTAAAGCGTGAAAATTTTCCAATATATCAATTCTGCAATTTCTATGAAAAGGCAATGATTAAGCAAGTTTTTGCTGGAGATAAAGATTTTATTCCAAGAGATTTTTCAATTAAAATTTCAAATTTAAGTAACGATAATTTAACCATTTTTTTGGAAGATATTATCAAGCAAAATAAATCACCAAATACTAATAGCTCTAAATTAAACTCATTGATAATCGATAGTAAATTTGACTTACCAAATCTTTTAAAATTAGTAGAAGTAATTTCATTATTTCCATCAATTAATAACGTTAAATTTGAGACTCCATTGGAAAAAAAACTTTTTGATAAATTAATTGAAAAATTAAATTCGCTTGAGCGAGATAAATTTTTTATTGATGAAGAACTGCAAACGAAAAATCTAGATTCACAAAATTTCATTTCTTTTAATTTAAATTTTATTAATGATTTAGAAATTAAAAATCAAAATCATCAAAAAAAAATTAATGACAGTGATTCTTTTGCATTTGAAAATATAGCATCAATTAGATCTCAGGAGGATTATCCAAATATCAAAAAATTTCAACCACTTCTTAGAATGGAAATTGCACTAGATGATCAAGATAAAATTATTCAGCCAATAATGGATCCAAATCATGATAAAAAAGATTTATATCATCATCTACCCAATCATTCAGATAATCATTCAATTATTGAATCTAGGGGATTTATCGATCAAAAAATTGCTAAGAAAAATGTTGCAGATTATCAATCGCCAAATCAAAAAATTTTAGAGAAACCAAATTCAATAAATTTAAGTAATAATTTTGCAAG
>CAMCSJ010000067.1 GCA_945878005.1 Rickettsia typhi
AAGATAGAATATTAGAGATAAAAATTTTGAACTATCAACGCATGATCAATCGAATGATCATCATTTATCAAATCTGTTAACGGAATATTTTTCATATAAAAAATATTTGTAGATAAAATTTTTATTTTATAACTTCATCGAATCATTACCTCATCATTAAAACTTCAACAGCTAATCATCAATTATAGATTTGAGATCTTTGATTTTAAATCTAGTAAATTTTAATTAAATTTTTAAGTTAATTAAAATTTTGTTAATTTATATTATTTTAGTTAGTTTATCTTAATTACAGTTTAAATCTATTTAAAATTGATAAATATCAACTAAATTTAATAATTATAAAATATCAACTAATTAAATAATTGCCAAATATCATTTCCCGTAGTAAAAATCATCAAACTTAACACTATTGCCAAGCCAATATTATAACCAATTTTTTGGATATTAACGGGAATTGGTTTGCGAAAAATTGCCTCACAAAAGTAAAAAAACAAATGTCCTCCATCAAGTACTGGAATGGGAAGGAGATTCATTACCGCAAGGTTTAATGATATTAATGCTGAGAACCATAAAAAAGTTGTAATTCCCATCGAAAAACTTTTTGACGAATATTTAGCAATTTTTATTGGTCCACCCATTTCTTTGATAGATCTATTTCCTGTAATTAATTGTCCAATTGCTTTGAAAATTGACATGGAAATATCAAAGCATTCTAGATTGGCTTGGATAAAACTCTCAGGAAGATTTAATTTAATATTTTCAAATTCATTTGCTGTTATTCCAATCATTCTAACTTTTACTTCATCGCCAAATAAATCTTTAGTTATTTTTACTTCAGGCTTAACAATTAAATTTAAAAATTTATCACCTCTTTTGACAATAATTTCGATTTCTTCGTCATTATTAAAATTTATTATTTTTCTAACATCGCTAAAATCCGCTACACCCTGCCCTGCAATTGAAACTATTTCATCATTAACCATTATTTTCGAATGATATGCAGGACTATCTTCAATAATTTCACTTACTTTTGGAGCAACTTTATTCAACCCATTTATTCGAAATAGCAATGTAAATATTACAATTGCTAAAATAATATTAGCTAATGGACCAGCGAAAACAATGGCTATTCTTTGATAAACATTTTTAGCAATAAAGGAAATTTTTCTTTCACTTTCGGTCATTTTTTTTATTAATTTATAATCAGGAATCGATGCGGAATTGCTATCACCATACATCTTAACGAATCCTCCAAGTGGCAAAATACAAAATTGCCATTGAGTTTGATGCTTATCTTTAAAGGAAAATAATTTTTTCCCAAATCCAATTGAAAATTTTTCTACTTTAACACCACACCATCTTGCAACTATAAAATGTCCAAATTCATGAATAAAAACAATCACTGAAATTATTACGCTAAAAGCTAAAATATTTTCTAAAATTAATTTGATTAATGTCATATTTTTTTTGAATTATTTTTAATATTATTTGTTTAAAGATAATTTCTTTTATTAAAGATTCTAGATTTTAATATTGATTGCTATTTTTTCGACAATCTCATTATAGTCCAATATCTCTTCAATATTATTTAATTTGATTGGTGAAACCTTTTCCATGGTTTTGGCAATTAAGGTATAAATTTCATCAAATCTTATCTTGGAGTTTAGGAATTTTTCAACCGCAATTTCATTTGCACAATTAAGTGCAACTAAAGCATATCCTTCTTGCTTTAAAGCTTCTCTGGATAATTTTATCGCTGGAAATTTATTTTCATCAACTTCAAAAAATTCGAGATTTTTTATGGTAATTAAATCCAGTTTTTGATGATTTATTTCTGCACGATTTGGATAATTAAATGCATATGAAATCGCAACAGCCATATCAGGATTACTCATCATTGCCAAACTTGCTCCATCCTTATAATTTACTATTCCATGAATTACTGATTGCGGATGAACGATAATTTTAATTTTATCTTTTTTTAAAGGAAAAAAATAATATGCTTCAATCATCTCAAGACCTTTATTCATCATGGTTGCTGAATCAATAGATATTTTATCTCCCATTTTCCACTTGGGATGTTTCAATGCTTCTTGCTTGGTAATATCACGAAAATCTTTATTAGAATTAAAAAATGGTCCACCCGAAGCGGTGAGAATTATATCTTCAATTTTATCAATATTTTCATTTTCAAAAATTTGAAAAATTGCATTATGTTCAGAATCAACTGGATATATTTTAACATTATTTTTCTTAGCAGTATTCATTAGAATATCTCCTGCGCAAACCATTGATTCCTTATTTGCCAAAGCAATATTGGATTTAGCATTTAATGCATTATAAGTTGGAATCATTCCTGCAATTCCTACAATTGCACTTAACATTAAATCGCAGTGAATTTTTGCAACTTCGCTAATCGCTTCTTTGCCAGATAGAATTTGACAATTTTTTAACGATGATAATTCTTTTTTTAATTCTAAATAATATTTCTCATTACCAATTACCACATATTTTGGATTGAGCTCAAGAGCTTGTTTTGCAAGAATTTTATAATTATTTTGCGCAGTAAGAGCGTTTATTTCTATATTGAATTTAGAATTATTATGATTTTTAATCACTTCAATAGCAGTTCTACCAATTGAACCAGTTGAGCCAAATATCGATATTGTTTTATTTGTTACTTTATTATTTATCATTAATAATAATTATTTATGATTAACTTCTCTTGCATTATCTTTAATTATATTTTTTTTGTTCACTATTAATTAATTCGGCAATTTTTTTGGCTCTCTCTTGAGTTTCATCAATAATAAAAATAATCTCGGGAACAACTCGAAGCGATATTCTTTTAGCTAATTCATAACGAAAATGTCCAACTGCTTGATTAAGATCTTTAATAATTTTTTGATGAATTTTTTGATCTCCTCCAAAAATATCAATATAAATTTTGACATTTTTCATATCAGGACTAACATCAGCTTCAACTATTGATATCAATGATCCTGCAATATTGGATAATCCATCGCGAATAAAAATATCTGCCATATTTCTCTTAATATTTTCACCAATTTGCAATTGACGCTGAGATTTATCAAAAAATTTTGCCATATATTTTACCGAATTTTTTATCAAATTATTAATATCTTTTATACTGATGAATTCCGCGCATTGTTATGTTAAATGTGCAAAGCTTAATTGATCTAGTATTCAAAATATTAGAATGACGAACATCAGCAGTCAATAGCTTTTGCTCTTCCTTGTTGTAGACCAAATATTGGTAATCGGTTTGATTAAATGGATGATTTGCAAAATACATTTCAGTTTCAATTTTACCAAATTTTTCATGATAAATATTAAAATTTATATGCGGAGCTCTTCCAGCTGATGCTCCAGGCATTATGGTTATAAAATGATAATTTCCTAAATTATCGGTAATTGCTCTTCCAGACATGTTAAAATATTTATCGATATATTCACTATCTTCCTCTAACAAAGTATGATATTTTCCAGCAGAATTAGCTTGCCAAATTTCAACTACTGCTGAGGTAATTGGTAATCCAAATGAATCGGTAATAGTTCCTTGAATAAAAATAATTTCACCAAATGCTCGATAAAATGATCCAGATTTTTTTGCCAAATTATTGCTACTTACAAAATTATCAGGCATTGATAAATCTGCAGAAAAAAACCGAGCTGGAGTAGGAATTCTAGGACTAAAAACCGATGGTTGTTCTAATGCTATTTTATTTTCAACATGTTTTTTTTCAATATTATACTCAGCAGGTTTATTAACTGGTTTTTCTTCATTTGAATAGCTTTCCTTAGTGGTATTTTGGATTGAATAATTACCAAATTCTTGAGCAATAGTTAGTTTTGAGCATAATAACAGAAATAAAAAAGAAAATGTTAAGTATTGTGATTTTTTCATAGCTTTAATTTAAAATAACTAATATTTACTAATTATTTTAATTTAGTTTTTTAATTAAACTTTTGGTAAAGTTACCCCTGTTTGTTTCATATATTTTCCAAGTCTAGTTTTATAAGAAACTTCGCATTGTTCATCACCTTTAAAAAACAAGAATTGGCATGCTCCTTCAAAAGCATAAATTTTAGCAGGAAGAGGAGTGGTATTAGAAAATTCAAGGGTTACATGACCTTCCCAACCGGGTTCTAATGGCGTAACATTAACAATAATTCCGCATCTTGCATAGGTTGATTTACCTACACAAATTACCAAAATATCTTCAGGGATTCTAAAATATTCTATTGTTCTTGCCAAGGCAAAACTATTAGGAGGAATTACACAAATATCAGTTGTTCGATCAACAAAACTGGTTTCAGAAAAATTTTTAGGATCAACAATTGCTGAATCAATATTGGTGAAAATTTTAAATTCATTAGATACTCTTGCATCATAACCATAAGATGAATTACCATAAGAAATTATTTTTGAACCATTGTCATTATTGCGAATTTGTCGATCAATAAATGGCTCGATCATGCCATTAGCTTGAGCTAATTTGGCAATTGATTTGTCAGATAAAATTGTCATTTTTTTAAAAATATTTGTAGAAATTAAAATTTGTTATTGCTAGAAATAATAATAATCTTTTAAAACTCAAATAGTCAAAAAAAATTTTATTTTTTTTCAATTTTATTTTTATCAATTAACTATTTTTTTTAACAATTAACCACAAAATTTTATTTGTGCACGATATTTCATACCTTAACGACATCTTAATTTTACTCTTTACTTCGGTTGTTGTGGTAGTTTCTTTTCGTCAAATTGGTTTAAGTCCTGCACTTGGATATTTAATAGCTGGAGCATTAATTGGTCCATTTGGACTGCAATTTGTTGAAAGCACTCAATCAACTAAATCAATTGCCGAATTAGGAATAGTTTTTATGCTTTTTGCCATTGGGCTTGAATTAACTTTTTCGCGCTTAAAGTCAATCCGAAAATATGTTTTTGGATTTGGAAGTTTGCAAATTATCATTACCGCATCATTAATAACATTGGTTACCAATTATTATTTTAAAATTCCCCTTGAAAGTGCAATAGTTATTAGTTCAGCATTGGCAATGTCTTCAACTGCTATTGTTATGCAAGTAATTTCAGAAAATGGCGAACAATCTACTCGAGTTGGAAGATTGTCATTTTCAATTTTATTGATGCAAGATTTAGCAGTTATCCCGATTTTAGTTTTACTTCCATTATTAGCTAAATCAAATTTAAATGTTATAAATGCCTTAGGTGGAGCTGTGCTAAATGCCATTATTGCTTTAGTGATAATTTTTGCAATTGGTAGTCTTCTTCTTAAACCTTTTTTTAGAATTATCGCTCGAACGCAAAATGATGTTTTATTTCTTAGCTTTACTTTGATGATCATTTTAGGTTCTGCATTGCTTTGTCATCAGCTGGGATTGTCATTTGCGCTTGGTGCATTTATCGCAGGATTAATGGTTGCAGAAACTGAATTTCGCTATCGCGTTGAAGAAGAAATTTTATCATTAAAATCATTGTTAATGGGATTGTTTTTTATGACCATTGGCATGTCTTTTGATTCAAATTTATTAATGAATTCATCCTTCAACATTATCTCAATTACCTTTGCTCTAATCATCTTTAAAGCATTGGTAATTATTACTTTATGCAAATTATTTCGCTTTCCTTTAGCACCATCATTTCACACTGGTTTACTTCTTTCTCAAGGTGGAGAATTTTCATTTGTAGTACTTTTAGTTGCGGTCGAAAATAAATTACTTTCTGATGAATTATCACAAATACTTATGACATCGGTAACTTTTTCAATGGCATTAACTCCATTACTTGCTTCAATTGGTAGAAAAATTAAGGGTCAAATTTATATCAAAGAGATACTTCGTGATAATCGGTTAAAAAGAGAAATTGGCGATATTACTAAACATGTGGTAATCATTGGTTTTTCTAAAGTTAGCAGAATTATTGCCTATATTTTACGTAAAAGAAAAATCAATTATTTGATTCTTGAAAATAATCATCGAGTAGTTCGCATTGAAAAAAATAACGGTTTTAATATTTATTATGGCGATGCCATGAATATTGAAATTTTAAACTATATTGGGCTATCAAAAGCAGAATCAGTAGTAGTTGGACTTGATGACGAAATTGCTTGTATAAAAATTACTCGTTTTATTCATCAAAATTTCCCAACTGTTGCAGTGATAACTAAGTCAGAAACCTTTAACAATGCTGATCGATTCCGCAAAGTTGGAGCAAGTTATGTAGTTTCTAAAAACCTCGAAACTGGTTTACAACTAAGCCATGCAGCATTATCTTCAGCAGGAGTAAATTCCGCAGAAGTTTCATCAATAATAAATTCATTTCGCGATATCAATAATGATGCTTTAAAAGATTTAATCTTATTTAACGAAGATGAAGAAAATGAAAAAGAATTACTGCAAAATGCTAAAAGAGAAAATTTAAAAATTAGCTCCAAAAATTCCGATAAGGAAATTTTTAGCGATGATTAGATTTAGAAATTCATCTACATTACAACACATTTTTCTATTGGAGGAAAACAACAGCTAGATTTAATCTCGGTAATATTGCCCGAAGGTCTTTGATTAAATCCCTCTCCTTGATTTTTGATTTGCAATTGAAGATCTTCCAGTTGATTTTGAATTTGAGAAAATACTTCACCGAGATTTTGTTCTAAATTATTCGCCTTGGTTTTTTGATCATTCATGATATCGCCTAATTTCATGGTTTTGGCTTGAGAACCCTGACCAATAGTGATCTCAAGATCGTAAGCGATATCAGCAATCTCTGTTAATTTTTTTAATTTATCTTGGTTAGTTTTGATTTCTTTTGTTTCTTGTAGAAGTTTTGAAATTTGATCTTGATGTTTTTTTCTTTCTTGTTGTTGCGTTTGAAATTGTTGCTGAATTCTTTGTCGATCATCTTGTCGCTGTTGATTTAATTCATCGATTTTTCTTTGATGTTGTTGTTCTAATTCTTCAATTTTCTTTTTAGTTTGTTCTTCTTGTTGTTTTTTAAATTCGCTAAGTTCACTAGCAAGTTGTCCCGCAAATCTCTGGCTCATCATCTCCATCATTTGTGCTGGAGTTAGAGTTGATGAGGGAGTTGATGTTGGAGTTGATGTTTGTGCTGATCCTTGAATTGTTCCTTGATTTGCTTGAACAATTTGAGTATTGCTTAACCCTTGATTATCTGGCTTATAATCTTTTGCCTCCAACCCAATTGCTTTTGAAACTATTTCTTGAGCAATTTCTTGATGACGCTTTTTCTCATCACGATTGCCTGTAATTTCGGGTGAAATTCCAGTTTCAAAAATAAACTCAACAGCTTTTTCAAAATCGCTCAGAGCTAATTGATTGGTTGGCGATAATTCTTGTCCTAAAAAACCTCTTTCGAGATTTGGACTTATTCTTGTCGAATATTTTCTTGCTCCTGCAACAAGATAAATCTT
This sequence comes from Rickettsia typhi, assembly GCA_945878005.1. Lineage (GTDB taxonomy): Bacteria > Pseudomonadota > Alphaproteobacteria > Rickettsiales > UBA1997 > CAILUF01. The sequence goes on from CAMCSJ010000067.1 coordinate 7,473, forward strand.
CATTTTTTGTATGCGACCTTGATCCTTTATTTCACTAGCATTAGCAATAATTTGATTTTGTGCTTGTTCATTTATTCTCTAGTCAAAGTAAATCTTCGAGCGATTCTTTCGGCAAGTAAAGATGATTCAATTGAATCAGAAGTTGCAACCATATCGCTAAAATTTCCTTGTTGCCCTTTGGTCTTAGCTTTTGAAATTTCCGAAGCTCCATATTTAAATTGATTTACAATCAAAGAAGCAAAAGGAATATCACCTAGCGCACTCGAAATATTTTCTAGAGAATTAACAATTCTACTTTGCTCTTCAATGCTCACCCCACCTTGATTAACTATCGTTGCAAATAAAAAAGCTTCATTAAAACATTTTTGTATTCGGCAATAATATTCATTTAATTCGGGGTTATTTTGAATATATTTTATTTCTGCTAAATCTTGCGGTGATACCAGAAATCTGGGATTGATGTTGCCACTCAAAGTTGTATTAAACCCGACACCCGCACTAACACCCCCACCCGAACCACCCACACCGCCGCCGCCAGAACCAACTCCACCACCCAAACCAACATTCGATTCCAAAGCCAGTTGTTGATCTATCGCTAATTTTAAACCATCAACTTGTTGTTTATTCTCATCAATTAACCTTCGATGATTTTGCAGAAGTTGCTGTAATTGTTCTTGATCAATTTTTGGTAATTGATCAACTTTTGATTTTAAAATATTAAGCTCTTCTTGCATTTTAGCACTTACCAGATCACCCTTTTTTTCTTGTTGAATTGCTTCACTCACCAAAGCACTTTCGGGAGGAGTTACCAGAGCATTTTTCTTTCTTTCAAGATTCTCATTTCTTTTTTGAATATTTTCTGCTTGGGTAATTTTAGCAATTAAATCTTCGGTTTCTTGAGTTATTTTTTCAATATATTTTTCAATAAATTCATCATTTAAACATGAGATATCAGCCCCCGATTCAAATAAAAGATTAATCACTACTGTTTTGTTATTTTCTACCGCAATTTGGATGGGGGTTCTACCCTTACGCCCCTTCAATTTGTCACAAACTCTTAAAAACCTTCGAGCACCTAGCTCCCCCTCAAG
>CAMCSJ010000068.1 GCA_945878005.1 Rickettsia typhi
CCCTTGAGGGGGAGCAGGCGAGCGAATCGCAACGGTAGTTGCGGTTTGGGAGCCGTGGGGGGTCGGAATACTAGAGTTTCTTGAAATTTAGCAACATTTAAAAAAGCAAAATAAAAAAAATTTTAAAAATGGCGATTTCTTGATTTAGAATTTTAATCCTAAAAATATGAATTTTTTTTAAATAAAAATTAAGTTTTTTTTAAAATAATTTGAGATTTTTTTAGAAATATTTTTTGTTTAAAAGTAAAATCAAGAAATCGCCTTTTCTTAAAAATTTTTATTTATAGTTTTTTAGATGTTTCTACATCCATTGAATCTCTAGCTTTCTGACCCCCCACCGACTCCTTAAGTCTTTACTGCCGTAAAGACTTGTTCGTCGACTCCCCCTCAAGGGGGGAGTTATGTGCCTGTAAGCGTTTTAAGTATTTCTATAAATTGTAGGGGCGTAAGCCCTCAAGGGGGGAGCTAGAGCACGAGAGATTCGAGACTATTGTGTGAAATTTGTGGGGATGAAAGCCCGCAAAGCATAAACCTCAAATTTACAGCCTTGGTTTTTATATGCTTCAATAGTTTCACCATTGAAAATCTAAATTATTACCAACAATCATCGGGGATTGTCAGGTTAAACATTTCAAAACAAAACATAATTTAATAAATTGTAAGTTATTTTGTTTAAAAAATTGCTAGATATTTATTTCCAAAGTTATTATAAAAAAAATTATTAATTTTATTGGTAAAATATGATTTATTTTTTAAACATTTCTTAATCTTTATTTTTTAAAATAAGTGACTATGAGTATATCTACTTCGGTTGAATATCCTCAAAATATTGAGGATATTTTTGAAATTTTAAAAAAACCATTCTTTAAAGATAATTTAGTGCATGAGGATAATTTAGGAACTCTAGAATCAGATAGAAAAAAAAGATTATATGATTTATATAAAAAATTTAAAGAATTATCTGGAGGTAGGGAGGTTGAATTTTATAATGATTTTATAACAAAATTTTGGAAATATTTTTCACTACAGCAACAAAAAATTGACGATGATCCTCAATCAAATCAAGCAAAATTAATTAAATCGAATATAGAGGAACAACTGAAAATTTTGTGGAGATTTAAACAATTTTTAATCAAAAAAAAGATCTTGTCAGAATCATCTAATTCAATCTCGCCATCACCTAATTTGATAGATTCCTTGTTAATTCCTAAAAAAATCACAAGAGGCTCAACTAATTCATTAGATTTTTTATTTGCTAATGATTCAACTCTATTGAGATCCAATTCATCAATTAGATCGCAAAATTTTCAAAAGATTTCTACAACTCTAGATTTTAATCCTTCACACAATTCTGCTTATTTGGATTCTCGAAGTAAAATAATAACGCATCTTGATGAAATGAAGCGTGATTCAAATCCCAAAGATAATCTTTTTTTTAGAGAATATTTATTAAAACATATAGAATTAGTTGATTTATATCAAAAACAAAATATTTATTTAAAATCTGATTATAGCGAAAAATTTAATAAATATGTAATTCAAGCTCGAAGAAATTGTTTAAATCATTTGTTATCAATAGTTAATTTCAGTTATTTTCGAGGTAATGAAATTAATTTTGGTAAAATTTTGCCAAGTAAAGAAATTAATAAATATTTATATGAATTAAGAGTTTTAAAATATTGTTTACAAAATCCAAATTACAATTCTAAGTCAAAAGATAAATTAGATCATTTTTTAACTCTTGAAATTAACAGATTTTCTAATAAAAAAATAACCCAAGCTTTAACAAATTCTCCATCTAAACCATTTGCCAGTATTTTAAGGAAAAGAGATGGGGATATTAAAGCTCAAAAAAATAAAGAGGTAAAATTTAATTTTCCACCAGATCAAGACCCTAAAGACAGAGTGAAAGGTCCAAGAAAGCATGTAAAAAGATTGAGAGAAAGAAGATTTAACTCTCTTCAAACAATCAGATCAGGTTACCGAAGGACGCGTTAACCATGAATATCCTGCAAAGCATAAACCTCAAATTTACAGCCTTGGTTTTTATATGCCTCAATAGCATCGACTAAAGCACGAGCTCCTGAAATCGTGGTAGTGTAGGTAACGCCTCGCATCAATGAAGTTCGTCTAATTGAAAAACTATCTCGGGTAGCTTGTGCTCCTTCGGTGGTATTGATAACTAAGGCAATTTCTTTGCGATCAATCATTTCAACAACATGAGGACGATCTTCAGTGATTTTATTGACAATCGTGCATAAAATATCGCTTTCAGCTAGGAATTTCGCGGTTCCGCGAGTTGCAACAATTTTAAAACCAATTGCAATTAATTTTTTGGCAATCTCGGGAAGATATTTTTTATCGGAATCTTTAACGGATAAAAATACCAATCCTTCAATTGGCAATTTAACTCCCGCAGCGATTTGTGCTTTGGCAAAGGCGAGGGGAAAGGTTTTATCAATGCCCATAACTTCACCCGTAGATTTCATTTCTGGTCCAAGTAAAATATCAACATTGTTGAATCTGGCGAATGGAAACACCACTTCTTTGACTGCAAAAAATTTAGATTTTTTTTCGGTCAAATTAAAATCTTTAATTTTCTTACCAATCATCAATAAGGATGCGATTTTAGCGATGCCAATTCCCGTAGCTTTAGCAACGAATGGAACAGTTCGCGATGCTCTAGGATTAACTTCTAAAACAAAAATTTCATCATTTTTTACCGCAAATTGAACATTCATTAATCCTTGAACTTCTAGGGCTAAAGCAAGTTTAATAGTGGCAAGTTTAATTTCTTCAATGATTTTATCGTTGAGACTGTAGGGAGGAATTGAGCAAGCAGAATCTCCCGAGTGAATTCCAGCTTCTTCGATATGTTGCATAATTCCTGCAACGAAAACTTCCTTACCATCCGCTAAGGCATCAACATCAACCTCAGTTGCGTCAGTTAAAAATTTATCAACCAGCAATGGGCCAGTTTCAAAAACTTCATCATATTCAGTGAGATATTTTAGCAAATAATTTTCATCATAAATGATCGCCATTCCTCTTCCACCAAGGACATAAGAAGGACGAACCACCACGGGAAAGCCAATTTCCTTAACTCCGTCCAAAACTTGTTGCTTGGAATAAGCGATAAAATTTTGCGGTTGATTGAGATTTAATTTTTGTAAAAGTTTTTTAAAACGATCACGATCTTCAGCAAGATCAATCATATCGGGAGAGGTTCCAATGATTGGAATATTTTCATCTTGCAAAAATTTAGCAAGGCGAAGTGGAGTCTGACCACCAAACTGAACATTGACTCCAAGTAATTCGCCATTGGTCATTTCTTTTTTGATAAGCTCGATGGTATCTTCAGCGGTGAGTGGTTCAAAATAAAGGCGATCAGAGGTGTCGTAATCGGTAGAAACAGTTTCGGGATTGCAATTGACCATAATTGCTTCAATATCATTTTCCTTAAAAGCAAAAGCGCAATGAACGCAAGTATAATCGAACTCGATGCCTTGACCGATGCGGTTTGGACCCGATCCCAAAATTATAACTTTTTTGCGATTAGTAGGTTTTGATTCGCAGTATGATTGATTCGATGTTAAATCCATAAAATTCAAAATAAATTTTTTTTGCTAATTTTACAAATTGCTTTTTGAAAATACTAGCGAAATTTATAAATTTTATTTAGAAAATTAATTGACATTTTCAAATAAAATTCCAAGGAAAATTCCAAGGAAAATTCCAGGGAAAATTCCAAATAAAATTCCAAGGAAAATTCCAAGGAAAATTCCAAGGAAAATTATCTGAAAAATTGATCTTGATTAAATGACAATTAAAATAATTTTTTGGTAAAGAAAATTATTGATTTATACTTGTTAATTTTAATTAACGATTTAAAATCAAGGTCGTTGCAATTTTGCAACTATGGTGATAAACGGTTTTCGTAATAAACGTTTTGGACCTGGGGGCAGTTCCCAGCACCTCCACCAATGTTTAAGTTAGTTTTTTAAATTAAAACTTAACGATAAATAATATTTTATAAATAATAAATAATTTATAAAATATTTTTAAAAATTTTGGGGGTGAATAGCTTTCGACAATCGCTAAAGGAAAATTTTTTACTCGGTTGAGATACTGCCGGTTTAAGGTTGTTAAAACCTAACGACATCCGTTCAAAAAAAGTAAACGCAAACGATAATTATAATCTTGCGAATGACAATTTCGAACTTGAGTCAGAGGCAATTGCTTCTTTCGCATAAGTGAAATAGTCGGGGTTTGCTCGGCACCTGTCAACAGAAGCCGAGCGTTTAAATTAGACATTTAAATTTAAGCAATTAATTTTTAAAATTAACAAAATGCAACAAGATCTGATTGGTTATGACGAAATTATCGAGAATTCAATGCGCTCGGTTATTTTTGAAACTTTAAAAAAAATTGAAAAAAGCGGTTTACCTGGAAAACATTATTTCATTGTAACTTTTTTAACTTCTTTTCCTGAGGTCTCTATTTCTAAGGTTCTAAAAGAAAAATATCCCGAAGAGATGACCATCGCAATTCAATATCAGTTCAAAAATTTAGTTGTTGAAAATAATATGTTTAAAGTTTCGCTAAGCTTTAATGGAAAATATGAAAGATTGGTAATTCCTTATAAAGCGATTACTTCATTTGCAGATCCATCCATTAATTTTGCCTTGAAATTTAGTATGACCTATGGTGATATGGAAGAATTAGAAAATGCAAATTTTGACGAAGAAAAGCAAGTTAATAATATCAATGGCGATAATGCTGGTGGTAAGAATTCTGCAAAATCTTCACGAAAAAATTCTGGCAAAAATTCTGCAGTAGATTTATCAGCGAAAGTAGTTTCTTTAGATGCATTTCGCAAGATTAAAATCGATTCCAACAACACTGATAACGACGATTAATAATGATTTTTTTCTATCAATTTTTATTTTTAGTTTTTGCTTACCTAATCTCCTCAATTCCTTTTGGATTGGTTTTGGTAAAAAAATATCGTCAAATTGATATTCGTCAACATGGATCGAAAAATATTGGAGCTACCAATGTCATGCGTTTGGCTGGTAAAAAATTAGCTTTTTTAACATTGATTTTAGATGGTTTTAAAGGATCAATGATGATCATCATTGCTCGTTTCGTTTTTTTTGATGTTAATAATTTACATTTATTTTTGGTGATAATTGGTGCAGTTTGTGTCTTGGGTCATATTTATTCAGTTTACTTAAATTTCAAAGGTGGAAAGGGAGTTGCAACCGCAATTGCAGTGTTGTTAGCACTTGATTTTGCGGTAGGAATGTTGGCGATTTGTTTTTGGATTATGTCTTTTTGTGCATTTCGTATTTCTTCAGTTTCTTCATTAATTGCGATATTTTCGACGGTAATTTTATCTTCGGCTTACGGAGCTCCAACTTCGCAGATAATTTTTTGTTTAGCTTTATTCATTTTGATTTTTGTTCGTCATCGTGAAAATATTTTACGAATCATGACGGGCGAAGAAAATAAATTCAAAAAATAATGGAAAAATTAATCGTTGCATTAGATGTTGCTAACGCTGATTCGGCAAAAAAAATTGTCGAAGAATTAGGTGATCAAGTGCATTTCTACAAAGTAGGACTAGAGCTGATGATGAGCGGAGAATATTTTGAAGTGGTCAAATTTTTGAAAGAAAAAAACAAAAAAATTTTTGCTGATTTAAAGCTTTACGATATTTCTCAAACCATGATTAAGGCAGTGGAAAATCTTAAAAAACATCACATTGATATTTTAACAATCCACACCGCAAGCATTGATATCATGCGAAGCGTTGCCAAAATAAAAGGTAATTTGAAAATTGTTGGAGTTACTGTTCTTACTAATCTTGATAAAAATGATTTAGAGCAAATGGGATTTGACAGTAAGGTTAGTCTTGAAGAATTGGTAAAAAACAAAACCAAAATGGCATTAGATTCGGGTCTTGATGGAGTAGTTGCATCAGCCAATGAAGCAAAAATTTTGCGAGATAATTTTGGTGATAATTTTTTAATAATTACCCCAGGAATTCGTCTTGAAAAAATTATTAATGACGATCAAAAAAGATCAGCAACAGTTGAACAAGCAATTAAAAATGGCTCTTCACATTTGGTGGTTGGTCGACCAATTCTTTTTGGGGATGATGTCAAGTCCAATGCAATTAAATTTATCAATGCCATCAATGAAGCTCGAAAAAATTCTTAAACAAATAACAAATTCTTTCCAAATAATTGCCAATCAAAATAAAATTGGTGAAATTGAAATTGAAGATATTGCAATTGATTCAAGGTTAGTAAAAAAAAATGCCATTTTTTTTGCAGTTTTTGGTTTAGAAAATGATGGAGCAAAATATGCTCAAAGCAGTGTTGACAAAGGTTCGCCAGTAATAGTAATTTCAAAAAAATCTCAATTTGATTTGGTAAATTTTAATAAAAATAATCCCGATATTATAGTGATTTTATGCGAAGAAATTTCGCCAATTTTAGAAGAATTTTTAAAAATTTTTTATCACCAATTGCCAAAAAATATTTATGCAATTACGGGAACTAATGGCAAGACTTCTACCGTTGAATTTATTCGCCAAATTCTTGAATTTTTAAAAATTAAATCAGCATCAATTGGAACGGTTGGAGTTAATTGCTCAAGCGAAATTAAAGATCAATTAATCGCCTTTAATCTAACTACTCCCGATATTGTTTCGCTTTATAAAAATCTCAATATTTTAAAAAAATTTGCGATTGATGATGTAGCAATAGAAGTAAGCTCGATTGGCTTAGATCAAGGTCGAATATCGGGTTTAAATATTTCATGCGGAGGTTTTACCAATTTCACTCAAGATCATTTGGATTATCATTTATCGATGGAAAAATATTTTGAAGCTAAGCTGAAATTATTTGAAAAATATTTAGCTAATAACGCTAAAGCAGTTGTAAATGCTGATGTTGAGGGTTATCAAAAAATTTCAGAAATTTGTTTTAATCGTCATATTGAAATGATTGATTATGGAAAAAATGCTAAAAAAATCAAGCTTACCAAAATTGATGAACAGGAAATTTTTTTTGATTATGATCATAAAAAATTTAGTTTTAAAATGTCAGCAAATGGCGATTTTCAAGGCTATAATCTCCTTTGTGCATTAAGTTGTGTTTTAAGTAATCATGATTTAAGTTATGATGATCTAACTGAGTTATTAAAAAAATTTCCAGAAATCCAAGTTGCTCAAGGAAGAATGCAAAAAATTTTACAACTGAAAAATGATGCGGAAATTTTTATTGATTTTGCTCATTCTCCCGATGCAATCGAAAATGTTTTAAAGCAAGCTAGAATAATGGTTGAGAAAAAAAATCTTAGAAATAATCGCAATGGAAAATTAATAATTTTATTTGGATGCGGAGGAGATCGCGATAAAAAGAAAAGGCCGATAATGGGAAGAATTGCCAGTGAATTAGCGGATAAAGTGGTGATTAGCGATGATAATCCTCGCAGTGAAAATCCTTATGAAATTCGTCAAGAAATTTTAAATGGTTGTATTAAAAAAAATATTTTAGAAATTGCTGATCGTAAAATTGCTATTGTTGAAACTGTTAAGAGTCTTAGTGATAATGATATTTTGATTTTGGCTGGAAAAGGTCATGAAAAATATCAAATAATTGGCGATCAAAAATTTGATTTTGATGAGGAAAAAATTGTAAAAAATGCAATCAAATAATTTCTTAAATCCCAGTTTTAGCCTTGATTTTAAAGATCTCTACCAATTAGAGGGGTTAAAAAAAATCCAAGATCATTTTGAAGAATTTTTAAAAAAAAGTGATTTAAATATTTATCAACAGTTTTTAGTTAATAAAAGTAAAGATTCACAGTTATTAGTCGAAGTTGCTAAATATCTAGAAAAATTCATAGTTAATTTATTTCTAATCGAAAATGAAAATCGCAAATTAAGCCAATATTATCAAGGTTTGGAGTTAATTTCTCAAATTCGTCGTGATTATGTAATTAGAGAAATTTCCAAGAAATATCCCAATTATCAATTCGATCAAACTTCATTTAATCCTCAAGAAATATTAAAAAATTTAGCTCTTTCAAATTTAAATCTCGAAGATTTAGAGCTCGAATTAGCAAGAATGATTAGTAAAGAAAATCATTTAGAACTCATTGAAAAATATTGCCTTTGGGCATTATTTTCCAAAGATGGAAAGCAGTTTCATCGCAATGGCAGTCTATTTATAATTCATCAAAAAATTGATAAAGAAAATTTATTAAAAAATCCTGATTTACAAGATCAAAAAAATCTTCGAGGATTTGATTTAATTGATGAAGGTTATTCTCGTCAAAGAATTCACCTTGAAAGCAGATATTGCTTATATTGCCATAAGCAAAATAAAGATTCATGTCGAACTGGAATTTGCGATAAAGAAACTAATAAAATTAAAATTGACGAATTAGGAGTTGAGCTGTCGGGTTGTCCACTTGATCAAAAAATTTCAGAAATGAATTTATTGCAAAGTCAAGGTTTTATAATTGGTGCATTA
>CAMCSJ010000069.1 GCA_945878005.1 Rickettsia typhi
TAAATGCTCTTTTTTTGGCTTCATCAATTTCGCTTCTTTGCTCTTCCGAAATATCAAACTTTCTAGTCTTCGTAGCTCTAATTAAAGATGTTGAATATTCATTAATTAATGAAAAAAAATTATCTTGATTTAAATCGATTACTCCATTACTCAATCTTCCCTGCTCTATCAACTGATCTACTTTTTTCTTTTGTGCATCACTTGTTAGAAAAAAATCTGGTGGCGGGATATCTTGAAAATCAACTATTGGAGTATTTTTCAATCTTTTCAGCTCACTAGTTACAAATTTTATTACATGATCAGTTGTAAGTCCTTTTAAAATTTCCATTAAATTTTGTTTTTGACTATGCCCAAATAAATTAAGATGCGGTTCTTGATGAAGATGCGGTTCTTGATTATTTTTAATTAGGAGATCCAAAAAAAAATTTTTAAATTCTTATCCCTCATAACTTTCCAAAGTGTCGATACATAATACCTATCATCCATCATTGGAAAAGTTGCCATGTGCGGTTTTATACCGAGTTTATCAGTAAGTAATTTTTCTAACAATAAAATACGAAGTTGCATAAATACCGACAAATAAATTTTTAATTCTTTATCATTATAATAAGTTTTTGTCATGATTTAAATTATTTATTTAGAAATTATATATTAATCCAGTTTTTAAAACATTTAATCTAACTTTACTTGAATCACTTAGATCAGTTGCGTAAGGAACATTAAATCTTTGAGTATTAAATTCTAATTTCATACCCCAATTTTTGGTTAAATTATAAACTACCCCAATTCCATAAATTGAAGAAATTTTACTTCTACTTCTGCTTTCATTGATTGATGGGAATTTATTAACATAATCAAGTGAAGAAAATCCGTAAGTAAGGTAAGTTAAAAATTGATCATTGAAACTATATCCTAAATTTAATTTAGCACCATGGCGAGACCTGATTTCCATACTATCTTGTTGATATGGAGATTCTCTAAAAATATAATCCCTAGTTGAGGAATTTAAATAATCATAAAATAATTCGGGAGCAATAAAAATATTTTTATAAGATTTTTGGTATCCAACTACAATTCCAACTCCCGAAGCTACGGAATCAGATTTAGTTATAATTTGACTACTATATGAATTAACATCGCCAGCATATTTAAATTTGGCATTGGAGATTAAATAATCAAGCCCAACATATCCACCATCCCTAGCAAATAAAGGATTCGTCAAGGTTGAACAAATTATTAGCGATAATAAAAAAGTAAAAATTGAGATAGGATTTTTCATAAATGTAAATTTTATAGTTAATAAATAATTCAAATATTTTAAACAAATCTTTTGGTAATTTATTATTTTTTTTAAATCTTATATTATATTTTTTTTTAATTCAATATAATTTTTTAATAAAAAAATAATTGGTTTATATTTTTTTAATTAAGTTAAATAATAAATTGATATTAAAAACGAAGGACCTAAATCACAAACTTACATCCCTAAATTTAGTAAAAACACTCGTCAAGCTAACGGGTTCATAACTCCCCCCTCAAGGGCTTACATCCCTACAATTTACAGAAATACTTGCAACGCTTACGGACTAATCACTCACCCCTTGCGGGTGAGTCGACGAACAAGCCTTAAGTGGTCAGTTAAGGCTTAAGGAATCGGTGGGGGGGGGATCGTTAAATCAGAGTTGTAGGAATCTTATAAAATCCTCAATCTACTCCCTCGCCCCGCTAGCGGGGAGAGGGTTGGGGTGAGGGGCAATCAAATTAAACAAATATTTTTACAAAAAAAGCGATTTCTTGATTTAGATTTTAAATCCTAAAAATATGAATTTTTTTTTAAATAAAAGTAAGGTTTTTTTATAATAATTTTCGTTTTTTTATAAAATTTATTTTTAACTAAGCAACAATATTTCTATAAACTTCCAAGGTTAAATCGCACATTTTTTTACTTGAAAAATTTTGTTCAACATTTCTTCTTCCGCTATTGCCAATCTGATCAACGTGAATTTTTTCAAGTTGAAGAACAAAATCTAGAGTTTTTGCAAAACCAGTATGGTCTCCGATATCCACTAAAAATCCAGTTTGACCTTCAATGATAGTTTCAAGAGCTCCACCAATTTTTGTTGCAACAATAATTTTGTTTGAAGCTTGTGCTTCAATGGAAATTCTGCCAAATGCTTCAGGGCGAATGCTTGCACTAACTACAAAATGTGCAATTGCGTAGGCAGCAGGCATGTCTCGGCAATTTTCAACAATTCTAACTTTGCTTTCCAATTTATTTTCAATAATTTTTTCTTCGATTTTTTTGCGATAATTTTTATGACCATGATCTGATCCAACCATTACACAAAAGAAGTCATTTTCTAATTGCCTTAATGCGTCAATCAAAAATTCGTGACCTTTCCAGCCAACAAATCGAGCAGGCATTAAAATTATCTTTTTATCTTCAGGTAAATTCCATTTTTTACTAAGATCAATTACGCGATTCTTAGAAACTCGATCAGGATTGAAATAAGCAAGATCTAATCCTCTCTGAATTACGGTTATTTTATTGCAAAAATTTCCTGAATAATTTTGCAATAAATAAGATTTTATAAAATTCGAAACTGCAATGATGTGATCTGCTTTAAGCATCACATTATTATAGATTTTTTTAAGAAAGAAATTTTTAATTCCTAAAAAATCACATGAGTAAGTTCCATGAACTGTTGAGATCAATTTTACATTAGTTTTTTTACAAGCAAAATATGCACTCCACATTACCGCTCTAGATCTAGCATGAATGATGTCAATATTATGATCACTAATAACTTTTTTTAATTTCTTAATATTTAAAATGATGCTAATAGGATTTTTCTTAAGAAGCGAAGGGATTAAGATATGGTTAATTCCAGCTTCGCGAAGATCATAAACTAAAACTCCTCCCGAAGATGCCACAATTGGCTCAAAATTATCTCTTTTTAAAACCTTGGCGATATCGATCGTTCCTCTTTCAACTCCTCCACTTTCAAGTGATGGCAGTAATTGCATTATTGTTATTTTTTTTGTGTTTTCCATATTTTTAGTTAACAATTATTGTTTCTTCGCGCTTAGCACCCGTAGATATTATTACTACTTTTGCTGATGTTAATTCTTCAATTTTTTTAATATAATCCAAAGCATTTTTAGGCAAATCTTTTAGAGATTTTATTCCAAGAGTAGAACTTTGCCATCCGTCAAATTCTTCATAGACAGGTTCAATCTTCGACCATAATTCAATATTTTGAGGAAGGTAATTATAAGTTTTATTATTGATTTTGTAAGCAACGCATATTTTTATTTTTGCTAATTTATCAAGAACATCAAGTTTAGTTAAGGCAATTTCTTTAACAGCAGAAAGCTTAAGAGCATGAGAAATAAGAACAAGATCTAACCATCCGCATCTGCGATTTCTTCCCGTGACAGTTCCTACTTCTTGACCTTCAATTCTTAAAAATTCACCAATTTCATCGGTGAGTTCAGTAGGAAATGGACCAGATCCAACCCTAGTGGTATAAGCTTTTAAAATACCCAGAGTTTTGTGAACATTTTCAAATCCAATACAAGAACCTATTGCAACTTGACCAAGACTAATATTGCTTGAAGTAACGAAAGGATAAGTTCCATAAGATACATCGAGCAATGCACCTTGTGCTCCTTCAAACATTACCGCATTACATTTTTCAAGTCTTTGAGCAATTTCAAAAGCAGGAACTGCATATTTAGCAATTTTATCTTTGATGGAATTAAGTTCGTCAATGATTGTTGAGCTTGAAATTATTGGTTCATCAAGACCTTTGCGAAGTGCATTGTGATATAATAATAATTCTTCAACTCGCTGAATTAATGTTGGTTGATGTTGTAAATCACATATTCTAATAGCTCTTCTTCCAACCTTATCCTCATGGGCTGGACCATTTCCTCGACAAGTTGTTCCAATTTTATTATTGCCTTTTTTATTTTCTAAAATTTGATCAATTTGACGATGAAGTGATAACACCAAACAAACATTATCAGCAATTGCCAAATTTTGCGGAGAAATTTTTACGCCATTTTTTTCGATTTTTTCAATCTCGTCAAATAGTGAAATTGGATCTACCACCACACCACTTCCAATCACTGAAAATTTTTGACGAATCACTCCCGAAGGAAGTAAACTTAATTTGAAAGTTTTGCCATCAACTTTAATGGTATGACCAGCATTATTTCCACCTTGGAATCGAACTACCGCATCGAATTTATCTGCCAAAAAATCAACGATTTTTCCCTTACCTTCATCTCCCCATTGTAGTCCTATTATCGCAGTATTTTTCATGTTAATTTATTTTTTATTTTTAATATTATTTTGTTGATTTGGATAACTTTGAATAATCGTAAAATACTTACTGCAATAAGGGCAAACCACATGATCATTATCACCCATATTTAAATAAACTAAGGGATGATTTGATAAATTTTTTGCTCCATCACATGATACTATTTTGTTATTGACATGAAGCACTTCATGAGCAATTTGTGATAGATTATTTTGAACGGACATTTGAACGGACATTTTATAAATTATGTTATAAATTAATTATCTTGTTAATTAGTCTAAAATTTTTAAATATTTAAAATTTAATTTGAAAATCAAAATAAAAAAGTAAAATCTTTAAAAAAGATTTAAATATTTTTTTTCAAAAATTAATTTTTACTTAAGATATCATGTTATTTATAAAACCAAGTTTTTCAACAAGCAAAATAATAATTTTTTTATTTTGGCTTTTCTCCTTTATTTTATTATCTAAAAACGGTTTTGGTGCAACAACTTCTTATCAAAAAACTAAAAATGAGGCAATTGAAAATCGATTAATTATTAGCACTTATCAATCATTGGATCAGAAAAAAATTATCGGAGCAATTGAATTTAAAATTAAAGATGGATGGAAAATTTACGGCAAAGATTCAGATGGGATTGGAATGCCTCCAAGTCTTGATTTCAGTGATTCTAAAAATTATCAATCTCATGAAATTATTTTTCCTAAACCCGAAATTGCTGAAGAAAAAATTGGCAAAGAAACTATCAAATATGCATATTATAAACATCAAATTATTATCCCTTTTACCCTAGAATTAAAAGAGCTTAAAACTAAAAATGATTTATCAGTTAAATTAAATTTTGCATATTGCAATGATGTTTGCATTCCTCATGAACAAAAATTTTCAATAATTTTTGACGATCAAATTGATCGTGAATCTTTAAAATTAATTCAAAAATTTTATGATCAACCCTTAGGAATTAAAGATCCTCAAGCTGATGAAAATATTGAAAAGAATAATGATTTAGATGATATTAAAAATGTTAGTAATCAACAACCAATAAAAACTAATATTAACAGTTCTTTAATGTTAATATTATTTTTTGCATTATTAGGAGGATTAATTCTCAACGTAATGCCATGCGTTTTGCCAGTTCTCTCCATTAAATTAATGTCAGTAATTAATCATTCTAACGCTTCAATTAAAAAAATTCGCTATGCTTATTTTGCAACTTTTTTAGGAATTTTATCGTGCTTTTTTTTGCTAGCAATAATTGCAATATCTCTGAAATTAATGGGCAATTCTCTAGGCTGGGGATTACAATTTCAAAATCCATATTTTATAATTTTTATTATCATTGTTTTAATTTTTTTTACTGCTGAATTTCTTGATATTTTTACCATTAATTTTAATCAAGTGATCGCTACTCTTCTCAACAAAAAAATTCACAAAAACGAGTTAAAGAAAAATATCTTTATTCCCAATTTTCTTTCAGGAGTTTTAGCGGTATTACTTGCAACTCCTTGCTCTGCACCATTTTTAGGATCAGCAATTTCATTTGCATTAAGTCAAAATTTTTTAACAATTTTAATAATTTTTAACATGATTGGCATAGGTTTTGCAATGCCTTATGTCATTTTATTTTTCTTACCAAAAATATCTTTAGCATTACCAAAACCTGGAAAATGGATGTTTAAACTTAAGCAAACCATGGCTGGATTGTTAATGGCAACCATTATTTGGTTGATATTTATTCTTTCAAAAAATATCGGAGCAATTCCTGCATTTATTATCGCTTTTTTCTCGATTGGAATTTTTGCTTTTTTAAGTGCTAAAGGTCAAATTAAAAAAATTATTTTCATTAGTTCGTTAATTTTTTTAAGCTTTACTTTACCTTTTGAATATAAGGAAAAACAAGAAAATATTAAAGCTGAGTATGATGCGTTATGGGTTGATTTTAGTGAAGAAAAACTCGATAAATTAATGAAGCAAGATAAAATAATTCTTGTCGATATTACTGCAGATTGGTGCATTACTTGTAAGTTCAATAAATCTCGAGTTTTAAAAAGTAAAGAAATTATCGACAAATTAAAATCAGGTGAAATAATTGGACTTCGCGGAGATCTTTCAACTCCTAATCAAAAAATTATGGACTTCATGAAAAAATTTAATCGCTATGCGATTCCGTTCAATGTGGTATATGGTCCAAATGCCAAAGAAGGAATTTTAACCAGCGAACTTTTAAATAAAGAAGAATTGTTAGATGCTATTAAAAAAGCACAATAATTATTTCTTTTAATTAATTTATAATAATTTTAATTATGGATATTACCAAATTATCAATCTTTGAAAGCCTTGAAGCTCTTAAGAAGAAGCAATTTAGTGCTAAAGAACTTACTCAAGCTTATATCAAAAATATCGAAAAAAATCGTCATTTAAATGCTTTTATCACCGAAACATTTGATCACGCAATTGAGTCTGCAAAAAAAAGTGATGAAAATATTGCTTCGGGCAAAATTGGCGAGCTAGAAGGAATTCCCCTTGGAATCAAAGATTTATTTTGTACCAAAAATATTCGCACCACTTGTGCTTCCAAAATGCTTGAAAATTTTATTCCAACTTATGAATCAACAGTAAGCCAAAAACTTTTTGATGCAGGAGCAATTTGTCTTGGAAAAACCAATATGGATGAATTTGCAATGGGCTCAGCAAATGCTAACTCATATTTTGGTAAAGCAATAAATCCTTATAAAAGAAAAGATTCCAATGAAGATCTTGTTCCGGGTGGATCATCGGGTGGATCAGCAGTTGCGGTATCAGCATTTTTATGCGCTGGTGCAACTGGATCGGATACGGGTGGATCAATTCGTCAACCTGCTTCCTTCACCAATTTGGTTGGTGTCAAACCAACTTACGGTCGATCTTCACGATATGGCATGATCGCTTTTGCCAGTTCACTTGATCAGGCTGGAGTTTTTGGAAGAAATGTTCGCGATAGCGCATTACTTCAAAAAATTATTTCTGGATATGATGTTAAAGATGCAACTTCTGCTAAAAAGGAAGTTGAACAATTTGATAAATTATTAAACTCAGATTTGCGAGGGAAAAAAATTGGCATTGCCAAGGAATATCAAGTTGATGGAATGGATCAAGATATCGTTAAAGCTTGGGAAAAAGGTAAAGAAATTCTTAGAAAAAAAGGAGCAGAAATTATTGAAATAAATTTACCTCACACCAAATATTGTGCAGCAATTTATTATATCATCGCTCCTGCGGAATGCTCTTCTAATCTTGCTCGATTTGATGGAGTTCGCTATGGTTTTCGAACTAATCAAGAAAATTTATCTCTCAAAGAAATGTATGCCAAATCAAGAGCATTAGGGTTTGGTGAGGAAGTTCAAAAAAGAATTTTAATTGGAACTTATGTTTTATCGGCTGGATATTACGATGCATATTTCCGTAAAGCTCAACAAGTGCGAAGATTAGTGGTTGAAGATTTTAACAATGCTTTTAGCAAAGTTGATGCAATTTTAACTCCATCAACTCCAAGCTCTGCTTTTGCATTTAGTGAAATGAAAAATTTTGATCCATTGCAAATTTATCTTAATGATATTTTTACAATTCCTGCTAACATGGCTGGACTTCCAGCGATTTCAGTTCCATCGGGATTTGATCATAAAGGCTTGCCAATTGGACTTCAAATAATTGCTAAAAATTTTGATGAACAAACCATGTTCAATGTTGCTTTAGCAATCGAAGAAGGAATATCGAATTAACAAAGCACTCGGGCTCTATCTCCCCCTCAAGGGATTTTGTGCAATAGTCTCAAAGCTCTCGGGCTCTAAGCTCCCCCCTTGAGGGGGAGCAGGCGAGCGAATCGCAACGGTAGTTGCGGTTTGGGAGCCGTGGGGGGTCAAAAAGCTAGAATAACATAAGATCTCGCAAGACATAAAAAACTAGATTAAAAAAAATTCTAAAAAAGGCGATTTCTTGATTTAGATTTTTTATCCTAAAAATATGAAATTTTTTTAAATAAAAATTAAAGGTTTTTTAAAATAATTCGAGGTTTTTTTGGAAATTTTTTTCGTTTAAAAGTTAAATCAAGAAATCGACATTTTTGTAATTTTATTTTGATTACCCCTCACCCCAACCCTC
>CAMCSJ010000070.1 GCA_945878005.1 Rickettsia typhi
ACATTCATATGTCCAGGCATTCTTCCTGCAACAGGGTGTATTGCAAATTTTACAGTTATTCCTGCTGATTCAAGTTTTTGAGTTAATTCTGCAACAGCCATTTGAGCTCCTGCAACAGCCATTCCATATCCTGGAACAATAATTACTGATGATGAATTTTTCATGATATATGCAACATCTTGAGCATTGCTTTGGTGAATTGGTTTTTGTTCGTGAAGAGAAGTTTCGTGAATTTGATTTTCTCCAAATGATGAAAACATTACATTAAAAATTGATCGATTCATAGCTTTACACATGATAAAACTAAGGATTGCTCCACTTGCTCCAACCAATGCTCCAGTAATTACAAGTAATTGATTATTTAGAGTAAAACCAATTCCACTTGCTGCCCAACCCGAATAAGAATTTAGCATTGATACAATAACTGGCATATCTGCTCCACCAACTTCTGCAATTAGGATAATTCCGATAAAAAGTGATAATAAACAAACGATGATAAATAAAAATTTGGAACCAAAAATACAAAATAAAATTAAAAAAACTGCTAAAATTCCTGCAAATATTTTGGCATAAAGATTAGGATTTTTTTTAAAAATTTTTAATTTAGAAGGAATATTGCCATTAAGTTTTAAAAATGCGATGATTGATCCCGTAAATGTGATTGCTCCTATTACTAGACCAATTCCCATTTCAATTAAACTTGAATTTTTGATTTTATCATTTTCTAAAATATTAAATGAATTTGGATTCCATAATGCAGACATCGCAATAAATACTGCGCAAAGTCCAACAAGGGAATGAAATCCTGCAACTAGCTGAGGCATTTGAGTCATCTTAACTTTTTTAGCAATGTAGTATCCAATTGATCCACCTATTGCAATTGCTAAAATAATCCAAATAAGATTATGAATTTGCGGAAGGAATAAGGTTGTTAAGATGGCAATTCCCATACCGATCATTCCAAGGTAATTTCCGTTTCGTGATGATTTTGGAGATGATAAGCCATATAAGGATAAAATAAAAAATACTGCTGAAACCAAATAGAAAAAAGCTGATAATGATGACATATGTTAGTTATGTTAATTATTGTTAATATTAATAAAAAATAATTATAAATATATAGGTTCTAATATTAATTATATTTTTAATTACTATTTATTTTTATTTAAAAAAAACTTATATTTTAAAAATTTTAATTGTTAATTTCTTTTAAGCAATCGTGTAAATGAATAATTCCAATCGGTTTTTTTTGAATATCGCAGATAAATAAAATGGTAATTTTTTTGTTATTCATTACCTCGATTGCTTCGCCGATAAATAATTCTTGGTCAATAATTTGTGGATTTATTGACATAATTTCTTCAGCAGTTTTTTTAAGAAAATTATCTACTAGATGTCTTCTTAAATCTCCATCAGTAATGATTCCAACCAATTGATTATCTTGGTTGACAACTCCACAACATCCTAATCTTTTTGAAGTAATTTCAAGTAAAACTTTTTCAATATTATCATTGATTTTAGCAATTGGAATATCGTTATTACAACGCATTAAATCTTTTATTTTGGTTAATGCTGAACCTAATTTTCCACCCGGATGAAGGATTGAAAAATTCTGGGAATTAAACT
The DNA here is from genome assembly GCA_945878005.1 of Rickettsia typhi. Classification (GTDB taxonomy): domain Bacteria; phylum Pseudomonadota; class Alphaproteobacteria; order Rickettsiales; family UBA1997; genus CAILUF01. Next base: position 1,627 of record CAMCSJ010000070.1, read on the forward strand.
TTCGTGCTTTAATCAAACTTACTGCAATTGCATCGCCTAAAGCGATCATCATGGTAGTTGAGGTAGTTGGAGCATTTACGCTATTAGCTTCTTCAATTTCGGGAATAATTAAAGCGATATTGCTAGCAATTGCCAATTGAGATTTTGATTTACGAACAATGCCAATTATCGAAATATTATTAGATTTGCAATAACGAATTAGATCGCTAATTTCACGAGTTTGACCTGAGTTGGAAAGAATGATTACTAAATCATTTTTGCTAATCATTCCAAGATCGCCATGACTAGCTTCACTAGGATGAACAAAAAAAGATGGAGTTCCAGTTGAAGCTAGAGTTGAAGAAATTTTATTGGCAATGTGTCCAGATTTACCAATTCCACTTAAAATGACTTTGCCTTGGGTTTGTAAAATTAAATTGATTGCTTGACAATATTTTTCATCAAAAATTTCTAACAATGCTTGTAAGCCTTTAATCTCTGTATTTATTGTCGATATTGCAGATGATATCATCAAATTTTTATCTTCCATAATTAAATAATTATTAAATAATTGATTTTGTTTTTTTTAAAAATATTATTTTCAAAATAATTTTATTTAAAAAATAAATAAATACAAATTCAAACATATGAAATTCAAAGAGCAAGAAATTTTACAAGAATTTATTGATAGCAAGGCTATTTTGAAAGGTCATTTTATATTATCTTCGGGATTACATTCCGATACTTATATGCAATGTGCAAGGGTATTAATGAATCCTCAAATATCTGAAAAAATTTGTTTTCAATTAGCAAAAAAAATTATTGATAAATTTGGTGAAAATCCTGCGGATCTTGTGGTATCTCCTGCGATGGGTGGAGTAATTATTGGATATGAACTTGCTCGTCAATTAAAAATTCCGGCAATTTTTTGTGAAAGAGTAAATGGAAAATTTGAACTTCGTCGTGGATTTGAAATTTCAAATCAAGCAAGAATTTTAATAGTTGAAGATGTTATAACTACAGGTAAATCTTCTCTTGAAACTTTTGAATTAGTAAAAAATTTAAACGGAAAAATTATTGGTGAAGCTTGTTTAGTTGATCGCAGTAATGATGAATTACTTACGCAAAAACTTCAAGTTGAAGTAATTTCTTTATTAAAAATTAACGTCAAAACTTTTGATGAAAATAATATTCCTATTGAATTGCAAACAATTCCTGCAGTTAAACCCGGAAGTCGATTTTTAAAATTATGAAAAAAATTATTAATCAATTAGATATTATCAATAAGCTTGATGAGATCAATAAAATCGACAAGATCAACAAATCCGAAACTATCAACAAGCTTGAAGAAGTTTTTTTGAATAATCGCAAAATTAATATTTCTTTTGAATTTTTTCCTCCCAAAAATCTTGAAATGGAAAGTAAATTATGGGAATCGATTCTCCTTCTTAAAGATCTTAGGCCAAATTTTGTTTCAGTTACTTATGGAGCAGGTGGATCAACTCGTCAAAGAACTCATCAAACTATTTCGCGGATTGTCAATGAAACAGATTTAAAAGTTGCATCTCATCTTACTTGTATCGCTGCATCAAAATCGCAAATTGATGAAATTTTAAGATCATATTGGCAAATGGGAGTTAAGCATATTGTAGCATTGCGAGGAGATATTCCTGCATCAAGTCCAAATTATCAACTTCATCCCGATGGCTATCAATATGCATATCAAATGGTCAAAGCAATTAATGATTTAAAAAAAGAAAATATTAATTTCGAAGTTTCGGTTGCAGGATATCCCGAAAAACATCCCGAAGCTAAGACATTGGATGAAGATATTGATAATCTTAAAAGAAAAATCGATGCAGGAGCAAGTCGAATTATCACTCAATTTTTCTTTGATGCTGATGTTTATTTACGATTTGTTGAAAAATGTCGAAATAAAAACATCAATGTTGCGATAGTACCAGGAATCCTTCCCGTTGGAAATGTTAAGCAAGTAAAACATTTTTCAAAAATGTGTGGAACATCAATTCCAAAATGGATGGAAAAGATTTTTAATGGACTTGATGAAAGAAGCGAAACTCGTCATCTGGTTGCAGGAATTGTTGCATTTGAGTTGTGCAGAATTTTATATAAAAGAGGAATTGATGATTTTCATTTCTATACTCTAAATCGATCGGAATTAACTTTAGCAATTTGTCATGTTTTAGGTGTTGAATATCTTGAAAGCAATTCCAGTATTATAAATAGTTAAAAAAAGTTAAAATTGGTTATAAAATATAAATATCAACAAAACTTATTACTAATAAATTGGTAATTTATTTTTTGCTAATAATTAAATTTATTTAACAAAATTTATATTAAAAATATATTTTTAATTAAACACTATCAAAAATTTATCGCAAAAAATTAACGGAAAATTTATCTAGAAATTTTATCAGCCATTATTCTCAAAAGCTTGAAAAAACTTGCAAAGTAAAGATTGCTTAGTTAAAGTTTAAAAAAAATCCTTAGTTTTACTATCGGGTTTATTCTAAAATTAATTTAATTCTATGCCTAAAGAAGATTTATTGACCATGAACGGAATCGTTGTTGAAGTTTTGCCAAACACAATTTTTCGAGTTGAACTTGATGAAAATCATCATATCATTATCGCTCATGCATCTGGTAAAATTCGTAAAAATAAAATTCGTATTTTGAAAGGTGATAAGGTTGAAGTAGAAATGACAACTTATGATCTAACAAAAGGCAGAATAGTTCGAAGAGTGGTGTAGTTCTTGTTTTTATTGACTTTATAACTGATAAACTAAATTATCACCTAAGAAATTTACTAAAAATTCCAACAAATTTGAACTAGTAACAAAATAAAATTTTAAATAATGAAAAATTTATTAATCGTAGAATCTCCAGCAAAAGCCAAAACCATTGGTAAATATTTGGGAAAGGATTATCAAGTTGTTGCATCATTTGGGCATATCCGAGATCTTCCTAGTAAAGAAGGATCTGTTGAACCAGATAAGAATTTTTTTATGCATTATGAGGTTTCTGCAAAGTCTCATAAACATGTTAAAGAAATTGTAGATCGTGCAAAAGATTGTACCAATATTATTCTTGCACCAGATCCTGATCGCGAAGGAGAATCAATTGCATGGCATATTTTAGAAGTTTTAAAAATTAAAAAAGCAATAAAAGCTAATACTAAAATTCAAAGAGTAGTTTTTAATGCAATTACTAAAAATTCTGTTTTGGAAGCGATAAAAAATCCTCGTGATATCGATATGGATTTAGTCAATGCTCAACAAGCTAGAAGAGCTTTAGATTATCTGGTTGGATTTACATTATCACCAGTATTATGGAGAAAATTGCCAGGATCTCGTTCAGCTGGACGTGTTCAATCTGTAGCATTACGTTTAATTTGCGATCGCGAAGATGAAATTGAAAATTTTCGTAGCGAAGAATATTGGGATATTAAGGTTGATTTGCAAACTAGTAATGATGAAAATTTTATTGCAAATATTTACGAAATTGATGGAAAAAAACTTGAAAAATTTTCAATTACTTCTCAACAACAAGCGCAAGAGATTAGTGATTTATTAAATCAAAAAAAATATCAAGTTTTAAGTATTACCAAAAAACAAACTAAACGTCGACCATATCCACCATTTACCACTTCATCAATGCAACAAGAATCAGCTCGAAAATTAGGTTTTTCAGCAAGTAAAACCATGATGATTGCTCAAAAACTTTATGAAGGAATAGAGATTAATGGAAGTTCACAAGGTTTAATAACTTATATGAGAACCGATTCAGTTGCAACAACTCCTGAGGCAATTACTGAAGTTCGCTTAAAAATTAATGATCTTTATGGATCGCAATATGTTCCTGCATCTCCAAATGTTTTTAAAAGTAAAGTTAAAAATGCTCAGGAAGCTCATGAAGCAATTCGTCCTGCAGATTTTGATCTTTCACCTGATAAAATTAAAAATGCTCTCGATAGCGATCAATTTGCATTATATGATCTAATCTGGAAAAGAATGCTTTCTTCGCAAATGTCTGATGTAATTTTTGATCTAGTTATTGTTGATATTATTACAAATCCAACTTATGCGAAAGCTAAAGCAATTGGTTCAATGATTAAGTTTGATGGATTTTATAAAGTTTATCGCGAAGATCATGATGAGCAAAAAAATAATGATGATGAAGAAAATGATGATTCCAAACGAGTACTTCCCGTTATCAATGAAGGAGAAAAATTAGGTTTGCAGAAGGTTAATCCTATGCAACATTTTACTGAGCCATTGCCAAGATATTCCGAAGCAAGTTTGGTTAAAAAGCTAGAGGAATTGGGAATCGGAAGACCATCGACTTATGCATCAATCATCTCTGTTTTACAAGATCGTGGATATGTAGTAATTGAAAAGAAAAGATTTTATCCTGAAGAAAGAGGAAGAATCGTAACAACTTTTTTGAAAGAATTTTTTAGTAAATATGTTGAATTTGATTATACCGCAAATCTAGAAGATGAACTGGATATTATTTCAAATGGAAAAATGGAATGGAAAAATTTTCTTCAAAAATTCTGGCATGATTTTCATAATAACACTGAAGAAATTCTTAAAAAACCATTCACTGAAGTTTTGGAAGTTTTAAATCAAAAATTTGGTCAACATATTTTTGGAAGAGATGAAGAGGGAAATCTTAAAAATACTTGTCCTACTTGCAATAAGGGTAAATTAGGATTAAGAATTGGTAAGTTTGGTTCTTTTATCGGTTGTTCAAATTATCCAGAGTGTAAACATACCATGCAAATTTTTACAACTGGTGAAGAAACTCATAATCAAGATGGTGAATTAAAACCTCAATTTGAACCAAGAAATTTAGGAAAAGATCCTAAAACTGGATTTGAAATTTTGGTTAAAATTGGACCTTATGGACCATATCTCGAGCTTGCTGGAAGTGAAGTTGAAATTCCATTAGAAAAATCTTTGGATGAAGATAAAAAATCTGAAGAAAAAAATATAGATAAGACTAAAGAAAAAGGGAAGGGTAAGGCTAAAAAAACTACCAAAAAAACTTCCAAAAAAACTGCAGTGAAAAAACCTAAAAGAATCTCGATTCCCAAAAATATTGATCCTGCACAAATCGATTTTGAATCAGCTCAAGCATTATTATCATTGCCTCGCGAAGTTGGATTACATCCCGAAACTTCTCAAAAGATTATTGCAAATATTGGTCCTTATGGTCCATATTTATTGCATGATAAAAAATTTATTTCAGTTAAAGAAGATAATATTTTGGAAATTGGTTTGAATAGAGCAATTGATTTAATTGCAACTTATTTACAAAAAAGAGAAAAAAATGAAGGTGATAATTCTACTTCAAAAAATTACAAAAATAAAAAATTTACTAGCAAATCAAGAAAGAAGAAATAGATTTTATAAAAAATAAACCCTTTTTATGACTCAAAATATTTTACCAAAAGTAACTTCTAGTAATCAACAGCCAATTGATTACAATGTCAGTAATATTGCAATTGAATTTCCAAAAAAAACTCATTTAATATCAAATAATATTGATTCTAAATTTTTAAAATATCGAGAAAGTCTTTTTGAAAATATTAATGATTACCAAGATTATAGCGAAGAGCTTAAAAAATTAATTGATAAAAATAATTTTCCAGCAATTGTTTGTAGAGTTAAAAATACCAATCCAAATTTTTTAGCAATCATTCATAGCAATGTTATTTTTCAAAAAACTTTTCATCTTGAGCAAGCAGATTTAATAAATAAAAATTATGATTTTTTATTTGAAGATATCGATCTTAGTTATTCATCAAGTGATCAAATAGAATTTACCAAATTAATTTTGGCAATTAAAAAATTTCAAGAACATAGCTCAATTATTACTCTTGGAGATTTTCAAAAACCTCAACAAAAAATTCGTTTTAATATCCAATTTATTCCTCAATTATCTAAGGATTCGCAAACTAAATATGCATTATTTATTTTTAAGAAAATTGATGATATTAATTTTGATAATTCAGCAATTTCTAGCAAAAATACTTCTAAAACTCTACTTAAAAGCTTAGAGAGGAGTCTTAGAAATGAAAGATTGCTTCGTGAAATATCGAATTTAATAATTTCAGATTTATCAATTGACAAAATTGCAAGCTCAATTGCTAAAATTATTGGCAATAATCTTAAATGTGATCGTTGTATAATTCATGATTTTTTGGATAATAGGATTAATTTTGCGGTTGAATATGTTAATAATTTTTCATCGAAAATAATAAATAATTTAAATCCCAATTATTCTTCACAGGAATTAACGGAATATATTTCTTTTCAAAATAATTTTTATCATCGCTATGGTGATTTATCGAAGAAAACATCCATAACCATTGTTGACAATATTTTACAAGATCCAAATTTTGCTAGTAATTATAAATTTTTTGAAAAATATTTTGTCGTAAATCAAATTGCAATTCCTTTGATTTATAATCAAAAAATAATTGGAAATATTTTTCTTCATCAAAGCGATAAAAGAACATGGTTAGAAGATGAAATTGAAATGCTAGAAATTATTGCTAATCAACTAACTGTTGCAATTTCACGGTTTTTTTCAATTCAAAAAGTTTTATCAATTAATCAGGAATTAATTCAAAAATCTCAAGAGTTACAAAATTC
>CAMCSJ010000071.1 GCA_945878005.1 Rickettsia typhi
CTTCGTCAACTTGATTGCGAAATTACTGCTAGTAGAAATTTAAAATATTTTGTTTATACAATAGGGGAATATTCAGCTGATTTCATCTGCAATTCTCAACATCAACTTCATGAGATTTTTAAACAATATGGATTTTGTGTTGAACCAAATTCTAAAATTTGCTTAAACCAAAAAGAAATATTAAATCATTATCAAGAAATTTGTGAAAAACGTTATGAAATTGATTATGATTTAGATGGAATGGTTTATAAAGTTGATGATTTTGATTTACAAAAAAGACTAGGTTTTGTTGCAAGAAGTCCAAGATTTGCAATTGCTCATAAATTTCCTTCCCAAAAAGCCAAGACTGTTATTCAAGATATTATTCTTCAAGTAGGAAGAACTGGTGCAATAACTCCCGTCGCAATTTTAAAGCCAATAAATATTGGTGGAGTTTTGGTTTCTCGTGCAACACTTCACAATCAAGATGAAATTGAACGAAAAGATATTAGAATAAATGATTTAGTAATTATTCAAAGAGCAGGGGATGTAATTCCCCAAGTTTTAGAAGTCGATTTAACTAAACGCAATTCCAATTCACAGCCATTTATTTTTCCCAATAATTGTTTGGTTTGTGGATCGCAAATTATTAAATCTAACGATGATGTGGTATTAAGATGTTCGGGAGGAATTGATTGCAATGCGCAACTAAAAGAAACCTTAAAACACTTCGTAAGCAAGGATGGATTTGATATTATTGGTCTTGGGAAAAAACAAATTGAAAATTTTTTCAATGAAGGAAGAATTCGTTCATTTGCAGATATTTTTACTTTACAAGATCGTGAAAAAAATTCCGATTCTCCTCTTAAAGATAAAAATGGTTGGGGTGAAAAATCTCTCGAAAATTTATTTCAAGCAATTAATAATCGTAGAAAAATTTCTTTAGCAAAATTTATTTATTCAATTGGAATTAGACATGTTGGCGAATCAATAGCAAAAATGATCTCAAGCCATTTTATAACATTTATTAAATTTCATAATTTTATCAATAAATATTCTAAATTTTCATCTTTAGAATTAAAAAAAATAAAAAATGATCAACAAAATATTTCCCAAAATAATCTCATAAATAACTTTGAAGATTATCTTGAATTTTGTGCAATTGATGGAATTGGCGAAAAAATTGCTCATGGAATTTTAGAATATTTTGCAGATCAAAGAAATAAAAATATGTTCGAAGATGTTGTTAAATGTCTCGAAATTCTTGATGAAATTAAAATCGAAAATAATTCGATCTTGGCAAATAAATCGATAATTTTTACGGGAACATTGGAAAATATGACACGAAGTGAAGCCAAGAAAAAAGCCGAAGATCTTGGGATGAAAGTTGTTGGATCAATATCAAAGAAAACTGATTTCGTAATTGTTGGAAAAGATTCGGGATCGAAATTAAAAAAAGCTCAGGATTTGGGTTTAAAAATTTTAAATGAGGAAGAATGGTTTCAATTAATTTCCTAAGTAATTTTGTAAAAAAATTTTTAATTTTATTAATTAAAATTTATCAAATTTTAATAGCTAAATTACTGTTTAAAACTCAATGTAGATTTATTCCATCATGCTCAAGCTACGCAATTGAAGCGATTGAAAAAAAAGGTTTGATAAAAGGGATTTATTTTGCAATATTAAGAATATTGCGTTGTAATCCTTTAAATAAAAATTTTGGATTTGATCCAGTACCAAAGAATAAAAAGGCTAAAAAAATTTTAAAATAAATTATAATTTAATTAAATTCAAAATCAATAATCCTAAATTTTTAAACCTCATTAATGAAAAAAAAATTAAATTTAACATTATTAATTTTAATTAAATTCTTATTTTTAAATGAATTAGTATTTGCTCAAAGCGATTCACTTAATTCATTTTTAAAACAAAGAAAGGATCAGCTTGAGCCATTCGATAGTTCAAAAGTAAAAATTGATCTTGAATCTCTCGGACTTGACAATGTTGAAAGTAATTCACGAAATTTTTCTAAAAATAATATCAACCAAAATAATCCAAATAATTCCAAAGAATTAATAAATAACAATATTAACAACAACTCATCACCAAATCAATTAAATTTCCCAAATGCCAATAGCAACAATTCACAAACAATTAAAACTAATGATAATAATTCAAATTTAATTAATCCTAATGCTACAATTAATGATAAAAATAATTCAACTAATGCCAAGACTTTAAACCAAGTAATTGTAAGGGAAAATAGCGATAATGCTATCAATAAAAATCCAAATAACATCACAAAATCAACCAAAAAACCGCAATCATTTTCTAAAATTAATAATGCCAAAAAACGTAAACTTGCTCAAAGACTTAAAGAGGAAGAGAAAAAAATTAAATCAAAAAAAACCAAAAATTCAACAAAAAAATCTAGTGAAATTAATTCAGATGAAATTGACACTCAGCTACAATCCCAAGCAGAATCTCAAGGTGATCTAAGCAATGATCAAGAAAATATTACTGAAAATGAAATTCCTGCAAATAAAATTTCTAAACAAGATCTCATAAATTATCAAAAAATTAAAAATAAAAAATTAAATTATTTAAGAAGAATTTATCTTGGTGAAGAACGCGATGAAAATATCCAAAGACTTCAAGAAATTGATGCTGATTTCGTTGATAATGATATAATTAAACCAAAGCCTAAAGACCTTTCGCGATTTGCGATTCATGAACTTCCAGCTTTTCCAATTCTTGATTCATTTCGTTCCCAAGATAATTATCATATTCCTTATATTTTAACCCCAGGGGAAAATATCAAAATGTTATTTGATGCAATAAAAGATGGTGATATTTTACGATTTATCGAAATTTATAAATTAGTTTTAAACCCCAATATTCAAAATGAATTTGGTGATACTTTATTAACAAATGCAATAATTGCCAGAAAATATACCATCATTGCTGAAATATTATCCAAAGGAGCAGATCCAGATCTTCCAAATCGCTTAGGTTATTCACCTTGTGAAATTGCTCTTGAGATGATTGATTTTAGAGCATTTCTAATTTTAGTAGAAAATCGAGCAAATATTAATTCCATTGATCGATTTGGTAGAACCTATTTGATGCATGCATCTCGATTAGGAATTCTTCCTGCAGTTGATTTATTGGTAAAAAAAGGAATTGATATTAATGCCATTGATAATGATGGATTTAGCGCTTTATCAATTGCCTATCGTCATAAAAAAGAGGTCATCGTTCAATATCTTTTAAAAAATGGTGCAAAGCAATGGGTTGAAAGGAAAAATCTTCCCGAAAAACAAAGATTAATAAATGAACTTGAAAGTCGTTGGAAATAACTATATTATAACATTCACAATTAAGAATTAATAATAAATTTATTATTAACAATTATCATCAATATTTCCAGCTAATAATCCCATTTTTGGTCATTATAAAAATAATTCGCAATTTTGTTTGAGATTGTAGCCTAGCATTGTTATTTTCTTTAATGTTTAAAACATTAATAAAAATATCACTGAATTGAGTCCATTTGACTTTGTAAATAAAGGCTTAACATCAAAATGTATTTCGTATATACGAAACGCAATCCACTGCTCATTGCTATTTTTTTTACTAATATTTTTTAATTCAAATTTAATTTCTGCCCAAGAAAATTTTGAAGTTATTGAAAATGAAGAAACTGCTAAAAAAATTAATAAAAGCGAAAAAACCTCAAAAAAATTAATCAAAAAATCTTCCGAAGATAAAACTAACAACCTTGATTCAACAACCTCCAAAGCCAGTTTAGAAATTAATTCTCCAACTCCAAATATTTACGATTATAGTCAAGATGATGTAGCAGGAATCAATGTTTTAATGATGGCTGTTAATAGCAATGATATTCAAGGAGTTTCTTTTTTCTCAAAGGCTGGAGGAGTTTTAGTCAATCAAAAAAATATCGGAGGAGCAACTGCACTTCATATCGCAAGTCGTGAAGGATTTTTAGAAATTGCCAAAATTCTTATCGAAAATGGTGCAGATGTAAATGCCATTGATAATGAAGGATGGACTCCATTAATGAGAGCAAATATTAACGGTCATCATGAAGTTGTTGGATTGTTAGTCTCTAAAGGAGTTGGATCGGGAGGATTAAATTATACTGGCGAATCCGCAATCATGCATGCCACATTAGGTAATTGCGATAAATGTTTAAACATCATGTTTGAAAAAATTAATTTCTTACAAACTCTTAATTTAAAATCATTAAAAGAACAAATTACCGATTCATTTATCATTTCACGAAATCGAGAAAATCCCAAAATTCAAGGTTTGCTAGAAGCGTTTCTAGATAGGCTAATGAAGGTTTCTCCAGCAGTTAGCAATGAAGAATTTAAAAAGAAAATGACCCAAGATAATAGCAATATTGCAAAATCTAAAATTATTGAAGAGCTGATTAATAAAGATCAAAATGTTGTTGCTAAAAAAACTCCTGATAATTCCCAAGCACTTCTGGTTGCTGATTTTATCGAAAAAAATAATCAAGAAATAAATTTACAAAAAAATAATAAACAAGCAGAAATCGATAAAAAAATTCAAGCAAGCGATATTAAAAATAAAAAAATTACTTCAACAATTATCAAGGATTTAAAAGCTCAAAATATCGTGGATTTAAATAATCAAAATCAAAGTAAAATCAACTCACTTACCAAGTCAATCGATTTACAAAATCCTAACTCTCCAAAGGAAATTAACTCCAAGGAAATAAATATTAAGGAAACAAATTCCAAGGATGCAAATAACCTAGAAAATAAATCTCCAATTAAATTTGTTTTAAAGAAACCCCAACAAGATGATCAAGCAAAAGAAGAAAATGCCAAAGAGGAAATTCTTCTTGTTCCATCATATGGTGGTAAAGTTTTTATTTTAAAACCTCCCGCTAGCTCAAATAACTCAAGCGATTCAGCGAATGATCAATATATTTCAAAAAGTGATTACAAAAATATTCCAAATAATTCTTCAATCAAATTTAGAATTATTAATGAATTAAATAATAAATCTAAAAAAGATTATAAATCAATGAAAGCGAATAATTCTAGTGAGAAATTAACCAAAAACAATAATTCTCAATTGGATAAAAATAAAAATTCTAATTCACAAAATATTACACAGCAATCTACTTTTATCAAAGGCAGGGATTTGGAAAAAAAGATTATTAATCAAAAAGTTTTATCACAAAATTTACCTAAAAATGATCCCGCTAAACCAAATCAATTTCCTATCGCAAATTCGCAACTAATAAAAAATCCTGCGAATGATTCAGCTCCAACTCCAAACTCATCAGTAATTAAATCTCCCGCACCATCCCCAACTGCATCGCCAACTCCATCGGCAATTAAATCTCCCGCACCATCCCCAACTCCATCGGCAATTAAATCTCCCGCACCATCCCCAACTGCATCACCGACTGGATCGCCAAATTCAGCTCCATCTCCATCATCAATTGCATCTCCAAATTCAGCTTCAAACCCATCAGCAATTCCATCAAGTCCATCAGCAATTAAATCTCCAACCCCAATTGAAAATAATACCCCTCCCAAAAAATTCGTCCTTGGCAAGATATGATATTTAAAAAAAATTAACAAAATACCTAGGAAAGCTTGATTTACGCAGATGAAAAAGTGTTTTTAAAATAAAATATTGACTTAAATTAACTTACTAACTAATATTAAAATATTATTAAAATTAAAAATTATGTTTAAATAATACTATGATAACACTTAATAACATATCTACGACGCAAAAGAAATTATCTGAAAATACTCGCTTACAAAGATTGAGTCTTGCATTAACGCAACGAGATTTATCTGATCGTTCTGGGGTCGCGTTACCTACTTTGCGTAAGTTCGAACAAAAAGGATTAATTTCTCTCGAAGGTTTTCTAAAATTACAAATGGTTTTAGGTGGTCTAGATAATCTTGCTAAAGCAATAGAGTCTAATATTTCTAGATTTTCTTCGATTGATGAAGTCCTTCAAGCTAATAGAAAAAAACAACGCCAAAGAGGAAAACGCAAATGAAAAATTTTGAATCTGTAAGTGAAATAAAGGTTGGGATAAATTTTGGCGATAAAATCCTTCCAGTTGGTCGTTTAGCGATAAATAATCGTCAAATTTATTTTCAATATCACGACTCATTTCTTGAACAAAATCTCAATATTTCTCCATTTCATTTGCCATTAAAATCTGGATTAAGAAGTTTTGATTTTAATTTATTTGAAGGGCTTCCTGGAGTATTTAACGATAGCCTTCCAGATGGCTGGGGGCGTTTGCTTTTTGATCGTTTTGCTCGCTCGCGATTTATTTTGCCTGCCGAGATTTCCCCACTTGATCGCTTGGCTCATGTTGGTTTGAATTGCCTCGGAGCACTGACTTATGAGCCAGATTTCAGCTCCAATGAAAATAGTGATATTATTAATTTAGATAAACTGGCAAATCAAGCGCAAGAAGTTTTAAATGGAGAATCTTTTGAAGTTTTGCAAGATCTTTTAGCTTTAAATGGATCCTCTGCAGGAGAGCGTCCGAAGGCTTTAATAGGCTTAAATAGTGATCGGAAAAAAATTGTTCACGGCATTCACGATTTGCCTGAAGGATATTTACCTTGGATCGTAAAATTTTGTAATGCACAAGATGGCTCGGATGCTGGCGCAATTGAATATGTTTATGGTTTAATGGCAAAAAAAGCTGGAATTGCAATGCCAGATATTCATCTATTTTCTGCTAAAAAAGGCGCAGGTTATTTTGCGGTTAAGCGTTTCGATCGAAATGGTAAAGAGCGCTTTCATATGCACAGTGCTTGCGGATTATTAAATTCTGATTTCAGAGTTCCATCGCTTGATTATGAGGATTTAATTTTACTGACATCAGCACTTACAAGAGATGCTCGCGAGATCGAAAAATTATATCGGTTGGCAGTATTTAACATACTTGCCCATAATCGCGATGATCATTCTAAAAATTTTAGCTTTTTAATGAATCAAAAAGGTGATTGGAAACTTTCACCTAGTTATGACTTAACTTTTTCATCTGGTCCACGCGGTGAACAAAGCACTATGATTATGGGAGAAGCACGAAATCCTAATGTTAATCACTTGGTTAAGTTAGGGGAAAAAAATAAAATAACTAAAAAGCGCATTACTGAAATTATCGATCAAACCCAGTCAGCGTTGGCAAGTTGGAAGGTTTTAGCAAGTGAGTATGGAGTTTCTAAAAATAATATTCTTTTAATCTCCAAATATATTTAACATGATTTTAATTTTCGAAGAATAATGCTTATGGCTTTAATTGATTGGTTGCGCTTGCTGTGATTTGAAATAAACGATCTTCAAGGTTATGAGCCTAGATAAGCGCAAAAAAAATACAAAGAAAGGGAAAGAATTGGTTGTGCTTGCTGTGATTTGAAATAAACGACCTAGAGGTTATGAGCTTAGATAAGCACGAAGGAGATACAAAAAAGGATTGGTTGCGGGGGCTGGATTTGAACCAACGACCTTCAGGTTATGAGCCTGACAAGCTACCGGGCTGCTCTACCCCGCGACAATAATTAAACCGAGTTTTTGACGCCCGGTAAGCAAATTTCGTTTTGCTTACGCAAAACTGGGGCTGCTCTACCCCGCGAAAATAATCTTAATTATTGCTATTTATATTAAACATAAATTGTTAATTATCGATAAGATTAACTAGCAATTAATTATTAATAATAACTTTAAAAATTTTAAAAGATTTAAAAGATTTAAAAGATTTAAAATTAAATTACTTGTAAATCTTAAAGAGATTAAAATAACAGGCAAGAAGAATTTATATAAAATTTTATTATCAAAATCGAACCCAGATTTTAATAATAAAGAATTTTTAAATATCGAAATTTATATCCCCCAAATTTTAATTAAAAAATAATAAATCTAAACAATAAAATATATAAAAGTGCAATGTCCCCGTTTTTTAAACAAAAACTCCCTTCTAAATTGATGGCAAGGTCCCCCAAATTTAATGCAACTTCTCCTTTCTTAAATTGATCAAAAATCACATTTGAAACTTGTTTTAAATGTGATAAAATAATCAATCAAATTAAGGAGAAATTTATATGCCAAAAGGAATTCCATGTTTAACAGAAATTCAAAAGCAAGAAATCATTAAACGAGTAACCGATAAAGGTG
>CAMCSJ010000072.1 GCA_945878005.1 Rickettsia typhi
ACCCCCCACGGCTCCCAAACCGCAACTACCGTTGCGATTCGCTCGCCTGCTCCCCCTCAAGGGGGGAGCTTAGAGCCCGAGAGCTTCGAGACTATTTAGCGAAATTGTAGGGATGTAAGGGGCTTAAGGTGAGGGGAAATCAAATTAAATAAATTTTATTTAAAAAGAGATTTAACGATTAGTGAAGGAAGGCCAACAATTGCAACCGCAGTTGAAGATGCAAGAGCAATGATCACAGAGTTTGAAAGCCTATTGTTTGCATCATTAAGGTGAACAAAATAATCGATTGTAATAATGCCGATAAGCCAAACTAAATAAACGATTAAAATCCACACTGCCCAATGTAAAATTCGTGGTTTATATTTTTTTTCAAATTCAAAATCATGTTTTGCGCGATCAAAATCATGCTCGGCTTTTTTTAAATTTAGTTGCTCAAATTTTTGATTAATGGTTTGCTGTTCTTGTTTGGAAGAATTTTTTTTAATGATTTTTTGATCAGAAATAATCAAATTTTTTTCTTCGCTATTTTTTAAATTTTTATCTGAATTGTGATATTGATCTAAAATTTCCGAGAGCTGATTAACGAGGCTCATTGTTATTCTTTTTTATTTTTCTCACGCTCAATAAATTTTTCAATTGCTTGAGTGGAGCGTTTTTTAATTAATTCATCATCTAATTGTGAATTTTTACCATTGTTAAAATAGGCTTGATGCCATGGACTTCCATCTTCATGAGTAATTTTGCTCAATGAAATTCCATCATATTTTTTGTAATTAATCCATACCGCATCTAAAACTCTCATGACATTAAGATCTTCCTCATCAATTTCGGGAATGTTAGTTACGCGAAATGTTGCGGAATCTTCTTGATAAATTGCACATCTAAAATCCTTATCGAGAGTGTTTTTGTCATTAAATGGAAATGCTCGAATTTCATGATATAGCGATGCGATTACGGGACCATAATTCCACGCCAAAATTGGCTCGTTAAAAAGTTTTGAATCATTAATTGCCAAATTCCAACCATAGGCAATATAAACCAACTTAAGAAGCTTCATTGGATCAAGATTTAAAGCTTCTTGTTGCGATTTTGAAATAAAAAAATTAGCAATATGAGCTGGGGTGTAGCAGGTTTTTTTAGCTGGGTTGTTTATGTTTAAATTTTGCATAATTAACTGGTTTTATTGGTGTTACAATCTTTAACTAATTATAAATTTTTAAAATAAATTTTAACTAGAAAGTTTTTGCTCTTTAAATTCAACATGTTTACGAGCAACTGGATCATATTTGTTGAAAAGCATTTTTTCTTGCTTTTGTTTTGGGTTGCGACGAGCAAGATAGAAGAATCCTGTTCCTGCAGTGCTAACCATTTTGAATAAAATTGAGCTTCTTTTTGATTTTGATGCTTTTGGTTTTCCAGCCATAAATACTCCTAATGAAATTTTTAAATAATTTAAATTTAACACAAAATAATTTAAAACTAACAATTTTGTTAGATTTTGTGAGTTATTATTGGTTATCAATATTAACAAATATTTGTTAAATTTATAATTTTAATCTTAAAACTACTTGCGTAAAGTCAATATTTAGTTGATCTTTATTTACTTGCTTAAAGTTTATCGATTTTATGTTTTTTAATTTGTGATAATTATAACAGCTTGAAATATTGCTAGTCAAGCATAAATTTTTTGGGGTAAATTTTTGGGGTAAATTTTTTTTAAATTTAAAAATTTAATTAATATAATCTTTTTTTACCTTTAAAACCTGCGGCGATTCCCGTTCTTGAAACTGTTGCTAATCCATAATTCTCAAGGATTTGTAATGCTTTTTCAACTTCATTTGAATTGCCAATTATTTCAAAAACCCATGAATCTTCTTCATTATCAACAATGTTAAATCTAAATTCTTTCAAAGCTTGCGAAGCATTTTCGACAATTTTTTTATCACCAATAATTTGAACTAATGCTAATTCTCTTTCAATATAACCTTCACTTCGAGTAAGCTCTGCACTAGCATGAACGGGAACTATTCTTTGCAATAATTTACAAATTAAATCGATAGTTTTATCAGTTCCGTAAGTGGTAATGGTAATGCGAGAAATTTTTTTATCACTAGCAATTGGTGCAACGCAAAGGGTTTCAATGTTATATCCTCGAGCTGAAAATAATTCTACTACTCGAGCAAGTGCTCCAAACTCATTATCGATCAAAACTGCAATTACATGTTTTCTGATTATATCACTCATATTTTTAAAATTATTATTAACTTAATTTATTAACTTTATTAATTATTAGTCAAATTTACTAGAAGTTTTTTTTATAAATATAACTTGTTAATTTTGCTTGAAAGCAGTTTAAACTAGCGATAATTAAACTGCATTAATATCTTTGGTAACATAGCTTTTGGCTTGACTTCCCAGTAAGATTTCATTATGCGCTGATCCTGCTGGAATCATCGGGAAAACATTTTCTGCTTTATCAACAATGCAATTAAATAACACTGGTCCTTGATGATTAATCATTTGCAAAATTTTATAATCAAGATTTTGTGGTTTATCACATTCTAAACCAAGAATACCAAAGCTTTCTGCGAGTTTAACAAAATCGGGTAATGAATCCATGTAAGAATGGCTTTCGCGTTTTTCATAAACTAATTCTTGCCATTGACGAACCATTCCCATATAGCGATTATTAACAATGAAAATTTTAACTGGTAAATTATATTGCTTGATGGTTGATAATTCTTGCATATTCATCAAAAAACTTGCATCACCACTAACGCAAATTACCAAACTTTTAGGATTAGCAATTTGTGCACCAATTGCTGATGGAACTCCATATCCCATAGTTCCAAGTCCTCCCGAAGTTAACCATTTTTTGGGTTGATCAAAAGTGATATATTGAGCGCTCCACATTTGATGTTGTCCAACATCAGTAGAAACAAATGGCTGAAATTCCTTAGTTAAAGCATTAAGTCTTTCTAGGGCATATTCGGGTTTGATCGAATCTTCGCTTGGCTCATAAGATAAGGATTTTATGCTTTGCCATTTGTTAATTTTTTTCCACCAATTTTCAATTTGCTTGTGATGATTTTTTAAATTTAATTTTTGCCATTTATCAAGCATCGCTTCGAGTACTAATTGAGCATCTCCAACAATTCCAACATCAACATGGATTATTTTATCAATCGAACATTGGTCAATATCGACATGAATTTTTTTAGAGTTTTGAGAAAATCCAGAAACTCGACCCGTAACTCGATCATCAAAACGAGCTCCGATATTAATCATCACATCACAATCATGCATTGCCATATTGGCTTCGTAGGTTCCGTGCATTCCTAGCATTCCGATAAAATTTTCTTTACTTGCGGGAAATGCTCCAAGTCCCATCAGGGTTTGAGTAATTGGGAAACCAGTTTCTTCAACTAATTTTGTAAGAATTTCACAAGCTTTATCGCCCGAATTTATTACTCCTCCACCAACATAAAAAATTGGACGCGTTGCATTTTTCATCAACTCAATTGCTTGCTGAATTTTTGAGTGATCAATACTAACATCTTTTTTTAAAACTTGATATGATTTGCGATTTATTTCAACTTTACCGCGATAAATTCCGTGAGCATTTTGAACATCTTTGGGGATATCGATCAATACTGGTCCAGGACGATTAGTTCGAGCAATATGAAATGCTTCGTGAATGATATAACCTAAATCATTAACATCTTTAACGAGATAATTATGTTTGGTGCAAGATCTTGTTAAGCCCGTAATATCAGCTTCTTGAAAGCCATCAGTTCCAATCACTGTTGTTGGAACTTGTCCTGAAATACAAACTAGTGGAACGGAATCTAGATAAGCATCAGTAAGTCCCGTGATAGCATTAGTTGCACCTGGGCCAGAAGTCACGGTAATTACCCCAACCTTTCCTGTGGAACGAGCATATCCTTCAGCACTATGAGTTGCGGCTTGTTCATGTCTGCATAAAATGTGATGCAATTTATTTTGCAAATATAACGCATCGTAAAATGGCAAAATCGCTCCACCCGGATAGCCAAAAATTGTTTCTACACCTTCTGCTATCATGGCTTTAACGATGATTTCGGCTCCCGAAAAAGTTTCCGAAGAATTTTCTAAAAAAGTTTCCGAAGAATTTTTTGAAGAATTTTCGCCCGAAAGAGTTTTACTATGATTTTTATTTCTATTTTCTTCCCCAGATTCAGCTCTAAAAGCTTGTGGTTTAAAAGTTTGTGTCATTATTTTTACCAATGAAATTTCAAAAATATTGTTTGATTTTACCATTTCAAACTTTGCAATCAAGTAAAAATTTTATAAATTTTTCATTTACTTATTTATCGGGCTAACTTAATTTTATTTGCAATAATCTTTTGAAATAAAAATTCGAAACAAAATTTTAAAAAAATAATTCTAATTCAGGAAAATATGACGCAAATCATTAATATCGAAAAGATTCTCAAATCGCTTCCGCATCGCTATCCATTTCTTTTGGTTGATAAAGTTCTTGAAATTGAAACTAATAAAAAAATCATTGCCCAAAAAAATGTTACCTTCAATGAACCTCATTTTCTTGGTCATTTTCCCGATCATCCAATCATGCCTGGGGTATTGATAATTGAAGCTTTAGCTCAAGCTGGAGCTTTAATGGTAACTTGTAATGAGGATTTTAAAGCTGAAGAAAAATTAGTTTATTTTATGTCAATTGATAATGCCAAATTTCGTAAACCCGTAATTCCTGGAGATGTTTTGGAACTTCACGTTGAAGTAATTCAAAATCGCGGAAATGTTTGGAAGCTTTCTGCAATCGCAAAAGTTGAAGGATCTAAAGTTGCCGAAGCTCAACTTTGCGCAATGATCGTCGATAAAGAAAAAAAATAATTTATGCAAAATAGTAAAAAATTTTTGAATTGCCAAATTCATCCCACCGCAATTGTCAGTGATAATGCTCAAATCCAAGAAGGAGTAGTGATTGGACCATATTGCATAATTGGTGAAAATGTTAAAATTAAATCCAAAACTATTGTTAAATCTCACGTGGTTATCGATGGCGATACAGTAATTGGAAGCAATAATGTCATTTATCCTTTTGCCTCAATTGGCCTAGATCCTCAAGATTTAAAATTTAAAGGTGAAAAATCGCAATTGATAATTGGCGATAATAATCGCATTAGAGAGCATGTAACCATTCATCTTGGAACCCAAGATGGTGGAAATATTACTCGCATTGGCAATAATTGTTTGTTGATGGTTGGAGTTCATATTGCGCATGATTGTCAAGTTGGTAATTCAGTCATTCTTGCTAATAATGCTACTCTAGCAGGACATGTCATTGTTGGTGATGATGTGGTAATTGGTGGACTTTCTGCAGTTCATCAATTTGTAAGAATTGGCAATTATGCGATGATTGGTGGAATGTCGGGAGTGGAAAGCGATGTTATTCCTTATGGCTTAGTTATGGGTCAAAGAGCTAATCTTGCAGGTTTGAATTTAGTTGGAATGAAAAGGCATAATATTGAGCGTGAAGAAATTCATGCATTGCGAAATTTTTTCAAGAAAATTTTTATCGATCAAGAACAAGAAAATTTTATTGATCGAGTTGAAAAATTTAGCAAAGAATTTCCCCAAAAAACTGTTTTGGACATCGTTAATTTTGTTAAATCTCATAGCGCTAGATCATATTGCAAACCAAAAATTTAATAATCAAAATGACTAGAGAAATTTGTTTAGATATTGAAACTACTGGTTTAGATCCCAAAGACGGACATAAAATTGTTGAGATTGCTTGCGTAGAATTAATCAATAAAACTAAGACCAATAATTTCTTTCACACTTACGTAAATCCTAGAAGAGAAGTTCCCTATGAAGCAGAAAGAATTCACGGCTTATCAACTGAGTTTCTAAAAGATAAACCATTTTTTGATCACATTGTTGATAAATTTTTAGAATTTATTGGCGATGATCTTTTGATAATTCACAATGCTGGATTTGACACTAAATTTCTTAATTTCGAATTAAAAAATTTAAATCGCAAACCTTTGGAAATGTTTAGAGTTTGCGATACATTAGCAATTGCTAGAAATAAATTTCCCGGATCACCAAATTCACTTGATGCATTATGCAAAAGATTTGCCATTGATTTAACTAAGCGTCAAAAACATGGAGCGTTAATTGATACTGAGCTGTTATGCGATGTCTATATTGAACTAATGGGTGGAGCGCAAACTGGATTTAGCTTTAGCGATAACTCAACAAAACTTAACGATAATTCACAAAATCACAAGAATAATTTAGAAGTAAACAATAATTCTGATGTTTTAACAAAGAATAATATTAAAAAAACCAACTTTAAGCTTCGCTCTTTTTCATTAAATGAAGATGAAATTGAAGCTCATAAAAAATTTATTAAAGAAAATTTTAAAAATAATTTTTGGTATTAAAAATTGATTTAGAATTAATTAGGGAAAGCGAGTTGGAGGGTTGTTATTTCCACCTTCTCTCACTTTATCAGTCCATGAAGTAGAAGAGCTTTGATTACCAGAAGCATTATTTTGTCCAGTTTGCTGAGGTGAATTTTGCTGCGAATTTTGACTTTGTTTTGCTTTACTAGCTAATTCTTGGGAAGTATGAACGCAATCATATTGTTTCTCTTCTTGTGCCTTTTCATTTTTAGCAATTCCCGAACCCATAATTGCAGTTATCGCAACAGCTGAACTTAATCCAACTCCTGCAATCATAATAGGTAAATTAGAAAGTGAATTAACGAGTAATTGGTTAGAAAGATATGGATTAAATGCAATCATCAACAATGCTGTAAAAGAGGCAATTACAACAAGAGTAAGACCATAACCCATTTTGGAATTACGACTATTTTTAAAATCAATTTCTTTTTTATGGAGTTTATCTAATCTTTCATTAAATGAATCATCACTAACTTGATTAGGTAGAGTGTTTTGACCTAATGCAGGAGGTAAAGTTTGATCATTTTGTGGATCATTTTGTGGATCATTTTGCATAATTTAACTTCACCAAATTATTGATATTTTTCTAATAATTAATGCTATTTTAATTTAAGAATTAGTAATTTATAAAACCAATTAAATTAAAAATTTTCAAATAAGTTTTTAACAAAATTTTACAATTAATTTTGTTAAATATTTTTGATTTAAGAATTTTGATTATAAAGCCAAATGATTTTTTTTCAACAATAAATTACTTTGACGATCCTTCAAAATCAAGTCAATCAATTATTTTAAGTAAATCGATATTTTAAAATCGATAAAATTAAAAATTTAATTGAAATTACTTTGCAATCTTTGAAAAATTATATTTTATCAATAAATTTTAAATGTTAATTTTGAAGTTAGTTTAGCATTATCAGATCAATTATATCAGGGTCTCATAAGCATAAAATATTGCAAGTTTATTGGATATTTACTTTTAATTTTTATTATTAATAATTAGTAAATCTTTTTAAGAATAGTTTATTAATTTTTAATTTAATTAAATAATCCAATCTTTTAAACCATAACCATAAACTAAAAGAAGAATCACCAAATTCGCTTGCCAATGTTTAAAATTAACACCAATTACCTCAAGTTTTTTTTACAAAAATTTGCTAAAAAAAAATCATCATTTTTTAGGATTATTTTTAAAAATAAATCTAATCAAGATGATAATTTAAATTTTGCAAAAAATAAATTTAGTGATGATAAAAATCATTTCAATCCTATTATCTGGATAGCGTTTTTCTTTGCTTGTGGTTGTGTTTTTTATATTAAATTTAGTGAAAATTTTGTTAAAGAAATTATAATTTTCATTGGATTTTTTATCATCGCAGTGATTTTATTTTTGGCAGATATTTTTAATAAAAAATCAGCTATTTATCTTTTTGTGATAAGTTTTTTATTAGGAAGTTTTTACAATTATTTTTACGAAAAAACTTTTTTAAATTATAGTAAAATAACTGAAAAAATTTACACCAAAAATGAGGGAAAAATCATTGCTATTAAGAAATTTAATAATCCAATTAATAATCAAAATGGCATAAATTTAATCATTGAGAATCCAATAATAAGTAAGATGAATCCCAGTGACTCAATTTATAAAACAAAACCAAAATCACTTAAAAAAAAGACCAAAAAAACTAAATCCCAAAAGAAAAAAACCAAGAAGAA
>CAMCSJ010000073.1 GCA_945878005.1 Rickettsia typhi
CAGGGTTTAAATGTTGTCAATATTGATCAAGAAATTGTTTCTCAATGCGATAAAATTTCAATTCATAATGCACAAAATATTTTTAGTTATTGTTATTTAGAATTAATAAAAAATTGCGTTCCTAGTTCTGTACTTCAAAAAAATGATCGCGTTATTTTATTTGAATTGAAAGATAAATCTCTTCGATTATTGCTAATTAGCGGAGGACAAAAAGAAATTACCATTGCAGGAGAAAAAGTTTATCAAGATCAATTATTTGATTCTCAAACTACTAGTCAACAATTATCATCTTTAGCTCAAGTATCTGCAACTGTTCAAGCATCCGATGCGGTTTACGCATCTTCTGCTTTGGGTCAAACTTCTGCAATGATTCAAGGATCTGCTAATGCGGATCAAAATGCTGGACAAAAATCTTCAAGCAATCCTCAATCAACTCCACTTCCAGTCACTATCCATGAATCTCCAGAAAATAAAATTCAAGGTGAGCAAAAAGATAAAGCGGAAGAAAAATCAAATCTAAATTTTTTATATTTATTGTTTTTAGCGCCGGTTATGGGTGCAGTTTCTTGTTATTTTAAAATTAGAAATGAAAATCAAAGAGATGTTGCAGATCCTAATCAAAATACCGGTATAACAGGAGAATTTGTTGCTGGAGCAGTGATTGAAGTCGAAAATCAAGTCTACGCACCTGATACATTGGTATGGGAGCAGTTTGGCAACGATGAAGAAGAAATTGAAATTCCTAGTGAATCACTAGGGAATCCAGTTCTAGGAGGAGAAGCTTCTAATCAAAGACCCAGTGTTGTTACTACCTATGTTTAGTAATTAATCATTTAAAATAATTGTATTATTGATGATTCAAGATTTATCTTTGCTGTCAAAAATTAATTTATATTTGTGATTTTTTTGTCGTGCATAAATTTCTAGATAATCGTAAAATTCATCTTCAACTAGAAAAATTAATAATGGATTTTTATCGGTCTTGGAGGTTTTAAATAAATCCCATAAAACATATTTTTTATGTCCATTTTTAAAAGTTTCACTCATTTTTATTTCACTATCAAATATCGTTTCAATCACTGATAAATTCCACTTGGCATTAGGATTTTCAAGAATTTTAGGAATTTTTTTAGAAGAGTTTTTATCGATATTTTTCTTAGCAGATTTTGAATTATTTTTGGTTGAAGATTTTTTATCTTTCGATGATTTATCAATATTATTTTTGGAGTTTTTAGATGAACTGTCAGATTTATCATCTTTGATTTTAGGCATTTTTTTATTTTTAGAATTATCATCTATTAATTCCTCATCTTGTTGATTTTCTTCATCGGTGAGAGTTTTATTAATTTCATCATTGTCATCATCTTCATCATTTTCGTTATCTTCATCATCATTATCACTAGCTAAATCAAGGTCAGAGGAATCATTGATAATTTTTTCATTTTCAATATTTTTAGTTATTGTTAATTGTTGATTTTTATTTAAATTTTTTAAAGATGAATTATTATCAACAGTTAATTTATTGTTAGTTGATAATTGTTTTTTTTCATCAATAGTTATTGGTTTTGATGTATCGCTTACAATTGCTGTTAAAGAAGTTACGCTAGAGTATTGTGGACCTAATTCCTGATCCAAACTATCGCGAATTAAGTAAATATTGAAAGCAAAGGTCAAGGGTTTATCACTAATTTTCCATAAAAAAGTTGTTTTAAGATTGTCAATAGTGTTATCGTCAATACGATGTTTTTTTAAAAAATTAACAATTTTTTCTACTAATTTTGGAAAGGCTTGAAGATCGGTTTTAAAATTGGTTTGATAGTTTCTATTGTCAACTCCTACTAAACGCCATTCTTCAACATAATTGCGATATATTGGATCGATTTCTTGGAATTTTTTTTGCCATTTGGTTAAATAATGATGATTAAAAATTATTTTATTTTCATGAAATTTTGCTTGATTGGCAATTTTATCTGGTAAATTTTTTTTACTATCAGCGATAAAATAATGTTTGTTAATAAATTTTTTAATTTTTTCTTGATCGATTTTAGAATTTTCATCTTCGGCTAATTTTATAAAATTAATATCATTGCGAATTCTTTTAGAGGCAAATTGCAATGAAGCAGAATCCGATTGAATTGCTTCTTTAACAAAATCCTCATCATTTTTTAAACTAAAATTAGCGAATTTTAGCATCATACCATTATCCTTGATAACATCTTGAGCAATGCTTTTGATTGAGCGAATTCTATCTGATCCATATTTATAATTTTGGGAATCAAGATCAATCATTTTGGTCATGAATGGTTTATTATCTAGTAAACTCCAACTTGCATAACGCAATGCATCTCGATAAATGTAAGTCATTTCTTCCATAAAATGTCCATCCTTTTTAACTTCGGGAGCGCAGAATTGTAAAATTTTGGGGTTAATTTTTACTAATTTTTTTATGAAATTTAAATCTTGCTGAAGCTCTTCATTTGCTTCGCTAAAAAAACTAAAATCAATCTTAACTAATTGTAAAAAAAGTTTGCGATCAGCTTTAAAACAATTTGGAATTTGATTTAATATTTCATTATTGCCTTTTTTGATTTCCTCAAAAATAAAAGGGTGATAAATTTTGGTGTTTTGACAATAATCGATATTATTTTGAGAATTTGGTGAATTGTTGATATTATTGGTGATATTGCTGGTGATATTTGGAAAACTAAAAGAATTTTTGGTTCCAAAAATTAATAAAAAACACATTAAAAAATTTATAAAAAAAATTTTAAATTTGTGATTATAAATTTTATAAATTTGGAAAATAAATTTCTTGTTAACAAAGTTTTTAGTAAAAAATTCTGGTTTAAAATTCATTTTAAAATAAAGCTTGGTTTAGCCTTTGAGTGAAGACGCGTCTTCAATCTCAATAGTTTGGCGATTATGAAAATAAACTACGAGAATTGCTAAGCCAATTGCAGCTTCCGCTCCTGCAACAGTAAGGACAAATATTGCAAATATTTGCCCAACAAGATCTTGCAGATAAACAGAAAATGCTACGAAATTAATATTAACACTAAGAAGCATTAATTCGATCGACATCAATAATGAAATAATATTTTTGCGATTTAAAAAAATCCCACTAACTCCAATGCAAAAAAGCAGAGCACTTAGGATAATAAAATTTTGTTGAGCAATGCCATTGATCATATTCATAAATTTATAAATTAATTCCACTATTTGATTGAACTTTTACAATCTCAATTGAGCTTGCTTTGTTACGCAAAATTTGATGATTGATATTTTGTTTTTTGATAAATCGAGTTTCATCTTTAAAAGTAAGAATAATTGCACCAATCATTGCAACTAAAAGTATTGCTCCAGCAATTTGAAAGGGTAGGGCGAAATCAGTATATAAAACTCTGCCAATGCTTTCAACATTGCCAATATCTTGATTGATCGGGTAAAGAGTTTTGGTTTCGTAATATTTAATTTTTGAAAAATTAGTAATCACCAATATTTCAAAGAACATTATTGCACTAAGTAAAATAAAGATTGGTCTTTTGCGATTTACTTCATTTTTAATTTTGAGATCAATGTCAAGCATCATAACTACGAATAAAAATAATACCGCAATTGCTCCAACATAAACAACCACTAAAAGCATTGCTAAAAATTCTGCACCAAGTAAAACAAATAATGCAGAAGCATTAATAAAAGCTAGAATTAAGAACATTATTGCAACAATCATGTTGCGAGTACTAATCACCACTAGAGCGCTCAAGGTTAAAATGCCAGAAAAGACATAAAATAACAATAGACAAAAAGTAAGGCTCATAAAATAATTTAAATTTTAAAATTTAATTGTTAAAAATAAAAAATATTGGTAAATATTATTTTTAACAATAAAAATTAAAAACACATAAAGTTAGTTAATAATTGTTAAGATTAATTAACGAAAACTAACATCCTTTTCAATGTTTTTTTGTAATGCATATTCAAAGCGATCACCATTAGCCAAAAGCTTTTCTTTGTTGTAGTAAAGCTCTTGACGAGTCTCGGTTGAAAATTCAAAATTTGGTCCTTCAACAATTGCATCAACGGGACATGCTTCTTGACATAATCCGCAATAAATACATTTCATCATATCGATATCATATTTGGTAGTTCTTCTACTTCCATCCGATCTTTCTTCAGCTTCAATGGTAATTGCTTGAGCAGGACAAATTGCTTCGCATAATTTACAAGCAATGCAACGCTCTTCGCCATTGGGATATCTTCTTAAAGCATGTTCACCACGAAATCTTGGACTAATTGGACCTTTTTCAAATGGATAATTGATGGTATATTTTTTCTTGAACATGTATTTTAAAGTTAAGAGATGTCCAACAACAATTTCTCGTAATAAAAAATTATAAGCTTTCCTGAAAATTTGCATAATTTAAAAATTATTTGACGAAAACGATATAACTGGCTGTGCCAATAACCCATATCAGTGAAATGGGAAGAAATACCTTCCAACCAAGACGCATAAGTTGATCATAGCGATATCGAGGAAGAGTAGCTCTAACCCAGATAAAGCAAAAAAGTAAAAACAAAATTTTAAGACAAAGCCAAACAAAACCCGGAATTGCTAAACAAAATTCATTATTGCAAATTGGCAACCATCCTCCCAAAAACAGCACAGAAGCAAAAGCGCAAATTAAGATCATATTAGCATATTCGCCTAGAAAAAACATTGCAAAAGGCATTGAAGCATATTCAACATTATATCCTGCAACTAGCTCAGATTCTGCTTCGGGAAGATCAAAAGGATGACGATTTGTTTCTGCCAAAGCAGAAATAAAAAATAAAATAAACATCGGAAACATCGGAACAACATACCAAAGTTCTTTTTGAGCTAATACGATTTTAGAGAGGTTTAATGAACCTGCACATAAAACTACTGAGATAATGATTAGGCCAATAGAAACCTCATAGGAAATCATTTGAGCTGAAGAACGAATTGCTCCTAAAAAAGCGTATTTAGAATTTGATGCCCAACCTGCAATGATGATTCCATATACTCCAAGCGAAGATGTTGCAAGGAGATAAGTTACCCCAACATTCAAATCAGCAACGACAAAATTTTGCGAAAATGGAATTACTGCCCAGCCAATTAACGCTAAAACAAAAGTAATAATTGGAGCAAGGAGAAATAAAATTTTATTAGCTTTAATTGGCATAATAACTTCTTTAAGCATGAGCTTTAATCCATCTGCCAAAGGTTGCAAAATTCCAAACCATCCAACTACATTTGGACCTTTTCTTAATTGCATTGCACCGATCACTTTTCGCTCCATCAGCGTTAAATAAGCTACCGCTAGGAGAAGCGGTAAAATGATCAAAAGAATTTTACCAATTATTGGTAAAATCATTAAAATATCCGGTAAAAAGATTTCGTTGAATTGTTTAAGAAATTCTTCCATTTTCAAAATTGTTAAAAATTAATTTATTTTATTTAAAAAATTATTTGTAATTACTTTTAGTTAATTTTAGCTATTTTTAGCTACTTCTTATTATTTTTAATTTAAAAAAAATTTACAAATAAAAAAATTTACAAAAATTAATGTAATGGTAAATTTAAATGCATTTTTTAATGCTACAAGATTTTTTTTAAATGTTATCAAGTTAAGTTTAATTAACATAAAAAAGCAATTAAATTCATGAAATATCTTAGGCTTAAAGGATCGTGAAAATCTCGATAAAATATTTCATAGATTTTAATTTCTTTTGATGATAATTTTATTATAATGATAAATTTGAAAACTAAAATCTTTAAATATGAAAGAAAAAAACCAAGTTATTGAGCTTGATAAGACTACTCCTCCAAAAGCTCATCGTTATTTAAATGAAATTGAAAATTACGTTCCAGGTAAAGCTAAAATTGGCGATAAATCTCAAAAATTTATTAAATTATCTGCCAATGAAAATGCTCTTGGAGTTAGTCAATTGGCAATTAATGCTTACGCAAAACATAGTGAAAATATTTTTCGCTATGGCGATGGAGCATGTCTTGATTTATGTGAAAAAATTGCCCAGAAAAATAATATAAATGCCAAACAAATTGTTTGCGGTGCAGGATCGGATGAATTAATTTCATTGCTTACTTCAGCTTTTTGCAAGGAAGGAGATGAGGTGATTTATAGTGAATATGGATTTTTAATGTATCCAATTTCGGCTAAAAGGGTTGGAGCTAAGCCTATCAAAGTTAGGGAAAAAAATTATCGCACTGATGTTAATGAAATTTTAAATGCTATAACCAATAAAACTAAAATTATTTTTATTGCCAATCCAAATAATCCTACGGGATCTTATTTAAAAAAGGATGAAATTGATTTTTTAATTAAAAATTTAGATAAAAATATTTTATTAATTTTAGATCATGCTTATGAAGAATTTGTAACAGTTAATGATTATCCGCAAGCAATTGATATCGTAAAAAATAATGCCAATGTGGTAATGCTTAGAACTTTTTCGAAAATTTATGGATTAGCATCTTTGCGAATTGGTTGGTGTTATTGTCACGAACAAATTGCTGAAATTCTTCATAAAATTCGTGGACCATTTAATGTTTCAGGACCTGCTCAGCATTGTGCTATCGCTTGTTTAGATGATGATGATTTCTTAGAAAAATCTCGTCAACATAATCAAAAATGGCTAGATATTTATAAATCAGAAATTGCCAACTTAAAAAATTTAATTGCTCATCCTGCATTAGCGAATTTCATTTTACTAGATTTTTTAAATGAAAAAAATTGCCAAAATGCTCAAAAAATATTTCTAGAAAATAATATAATTTTACGAGAAATGAGTGCATATTCGCTTAATAACTGCTTAAGAGTAACTATTGGAAAGGATCAAGAAAATCACCAAGTTTTAGAAATTTTAAAACAAATTTCTAAATTTTAAAATTTCTTAAATAACTTTAACAAAATGAAAAAATAACAAATGGAAAATAACGATCTTTCGCAAATTGTTTATTTGGTAATTTTGATTTTGATAATGAGTTATGGAATGATAAATCGCAAAGAAATGTCATTAAAAAAAATTGTTAAATATTTTTTGATATGGAGTTTAATTGGCTTGATAATTATCGCTCTTTATGCTTATCGTTTTGAATTTAACAATTTTAAGGAAAGAATAAGCGGAGAAATAAATCCCACCTCAGCTCAATTAAATCAACAAGGACAGCTGATTATCAACATATCCGATGATTCGCATTTTTATGTAAAAATGTTAATTAATAAAAAACCAATTTTATTTATGGTTGATACGGGTGCAAGCGATATCGTTTTAAACTTGCAAGATGCATTAAAAATTGGCATTAATCCTAAAAATTTAATTTTTAATCGACAATTCCAAACTGCTAATGGAAGAGTTTTAGGAGCATCAATTATTCTCAAGGAAGTGGAAATTTCAGGAATAAAATTTAAAGATGTAAGAGCTAGTGTTACTAATGGCGAAATGGGAGTCAATCTTTTGGGAATGAGTTTTTTACGAAGATTTGGTAAGTATGAATTTTATCAAGATCGTTTAATTTTAACTGATTTTGAAAATTAAATTTAAGATGAATTATTAAATAAACTATTGCAATTTATAATATAATAAATAAAAACAAATTAATTTAACATTAACGGTTATTAATTAATTTTATTTAAAAATATGCATAAATCACAATCTTTATCAATTAATAATTTATCTAGAGATTATCTGGATATTCAACATTCTAGAGAAAAACGCAAAGAAACATTATCTAGCGAAAAAATTCTTGGTTTATGTGAGGAATATTTTATAGAAACACAAGATAGTCTTAATGCAATTATCGATGATAAATTAGAGCAATGGAAACAAAATTTAGAAGATGATAAAAAATTGATAGAAGAAGGAAGAAAATATCAAGATAATTTGCCACAAAATTCCGCAACTAACTGGCAAATGACAATGCAAAATTCATTTGCCAATCATTATGCTCAAAAAAATCCATCAACTTCTCAATTAGATCATGAAGCTTCAGGCAATAGAGCTTTCCAATATCTTGTTGAAACACCAAGTTCAGTTTCAAATCTTGATGGATTTAGGGATTATTCAGATATGCCTGTTATGAGATTAGATTTTACTCCTGCTAAATCTGTTCCATTCGCAA
>CAMCSJ010000074.1 GCA_945878005.1 Rickettsia typhi
TTTTGGAAGAGTCAAAAGCGAATTATTTGTTAATTTTTTTATTTTTAAAATGGTCATTTTGCTAAAATTATTTGATTGAAAATATTGTTAAATTAATTTTTTAAAAAATTATTAGATTTTAATTTTATAAGATGTTAAATTGTTTTAAAAATTTTACAAATTATAAATTTTCTAATTAAATTTTAGCTAAAATTCCCTAAAATTTTACCAAAATTTTTACTCTAATATTTAGCAAAATTTATTCTAAAATTTAATTAGAAAATTTATTTTGGAAATTATAAAAACTATTTTATTATGATAATAAATTTATTAAAATTAATTTAAAAATTAATGTCGGATAATAATTTTGAACAGCAAAATCAATTAGATCAAGAGCTTAAATCACAAAAGATTGAGAGCGATAAAAAAATTGATGAAGTCAAGGACGAAGCAAGACGCAAGCTCCTAAAAAACACTGCCTATATCACTGCAGGGATCGGAGCAACATGTGCTTTTTTGCCATTTGTTGATAGCATGAATCCATCTCAAGATGTTCAGGCTCTAGCATCAATTGAAGTTGATATTTCTAACATTAAAATCGGTGAAGAAAAAAAAGTGATGTGGCGAGGCAAGCCAATCTTCATTAAAAGAAGAACCAATCAAGAAATTGACGATGCTCAAAAAGTTCAACTTGCTGAATTAAAAGATCCGCAAGATGATGCAAGTCGTGTAAAAAAAGGCAAAGAAGAATGGTTAATCACAATTGGAATTTGTACTCATTTAGGTTGCGTTCCAATTGGTGGACAAGGCGATTATAAAGGCTGGTTTTGCCCTTGTCATGGATCGCAATATGATACTTCGGGAAGAATTCGCAAAGGTCCTGCTCCTAAAAATCTTGAAATTCCACCTTACGAATTCGTCAATGATAAAACAATAAAAATTGGATAAAATGTCACAAAAATTTTCTTACGACCAAGATGATGAAAAGCTTACTCCTAAGCAAGAAATCGAGCTTTTCCATTCCATTGAAAACGATATTGATCAATCAATTGTTGAAAAATCCAAAATTGCTGGATGGATTAATGATCGCCTTCCCATCATTGCAACTCTCGAAAACACTTTAAAAAAACACCCTTATCCCAAAAATCTTAGCTATTGGTGGAACTTTGGTTCAATTGCAGGAATTGCTTTAGTAATTCAAATTTTATCGGGATTATTTTTAGCAATGCATTATGTTCCAAACACTAAATTTGCTTTTGATTCAGTTGAACATATCATGCGCGATGTTAATTATGGCTGGTTAATTCGCTATATTCACGCAGTTGGAGCATCGATGTTTTTTGTTGCACTCTATGCTCACATGATTCGTGGACTTTATTACGGATCTTATAAAGCACCTCGCGAAATTTTATGGTGGATTGGGATAATTATTTTCTTGCTTACTATGGCTACAGCTTTCATGGGTTATGTTTTACCTTGGGGTCAAATGAGTTTTTGGGGTGCAACGGTAATAACCAATTTATTTTCGGCAATTCCTGTGGTTGGCAAATCAATTGTTGAATGGCTTTGGGGAGGATATTCCGTTGATAATCCAACTCTTAATCGTTTTTTTGTTTTACATTTTTTAATGCCATTTTTGATTCTTGGAATAGTATTACTTCACCTTTTAGCCCTTCATACTGCAGGTTCAAATAATCCTACGGGAGTTCCAGTTAAAACTAAAAAAGATGTGATTCCATTTCATCCTTATTTCACGATTAAAGATCTGGTTGGATTTGCAATTTTCTTTTTAATTTTTGGATATTTTTTATTTTTCTATCCCAACGCATTAGGTCATCCCGATAATTATATTCCTGCCAATCCTTTGGTAACACCTGCTCATATCGTTCCCGAATGGTATTTCTTACCATTTTACGCAATTTTAAGAGCAGTTCCCGATAAGCTTGGCGGAGTTTTAATGATGTTTGGAGCAATTATTTTATTGTTTTTCTTACCTTATCTTGATCGCTCGCCAATTAGGTCGGGAGCTTATCGTCCATTATTTAAAAAATTCTTTTATGTTTTTGTAATTAACTTTATTTTTCTTGGATGGTTAGGAAAATCTCCTGCGGAGGGTTGGTATATCTGGGCTTCCCGAATTACCACTTTTTATTATTATGCATATTTTTTAATAATTCTGCCAAATTTACCAAAATTTGAAAAGCCTTTACAATTGCCAAAATCAATCGACTTGCATTATCAGGAAACTCATAAAAAACATTGATTATTATCAATTGTTAACGAGTTTTAACGATATCAAGTTATAATTAACTTTTTATAAAGATTTAAACAAGAATGAATAAAATTATTATAATTTTTCTATTATTATTTTCTAATTTAGCCTTAGCTAATAAGGCTGAAGTTAATGAAGATACCGCAACATCTGCTCTTCATCCCAAAAAAATGAAATGGGAATTTGATGGAATTTTTGGGAGATTTGATCGTGCTTCAATTCAAAGGGGATATAAGGTTTATCGTGAAGTTTGCTCCGCTTGCCATGCCATGAAACAATTATCTTTTCGTAATCTCAATCAAATTGGTTTTAACGAAAATGAAATTAAGCAAATTGCTAGTGAATATCTGGTAAGCGATGGTCCAAATGATGAGGGTGAAATGTTTGAAAGGGCAGGTTTGCCTTCTGATAAATTTGTTTCACCTTATGTCAATGAACAATCGGCAAGATCAGCCAATGGTGGAGCTTATCCTCCCGATTTATCCTTAATTATCAAGGCTCGACATGATGGAGCAAATTATGTTTACTCATTATTAACTGGCTATAAAGACGCTCCCGATGGCTTTAATTTAGCAAGCGGAAAAAATTACAATCAATATTTTGAAGGCAGACAAATCTCCATGCCTAGTCCAATTATTGAAGATCAGCAGGTTGAATATCGCGATGGAACCTATCCTTCCAAAGAACAAATGATCATCGATGTGGTAAATTTTCTACATTTTTCTGCAGAACCTGAAATGGAAAATCGCAAAAAAATGGGAGCTAGAACTATGATT
Organism: Rickettsia typhi; assembly: GCA_945878005.1. Taxonomy (GTDB): domain Bacteria; phylum Pseudomonadota; class Alphaproteobacteria; order Rickettsiales; family UBA1997; genus CAILUF01. The sequence continues at coordinate 3,028 of CAMCSJ010000074.1, forward strand.
TTCTTAGCAGTTTTACTAGTTATTCTAGTTATGGCAAAAAGAGCCATTTGGCAAAAAGTTAAATAATTTTATTATGAGTTTTGAATTTAATGAAGAAAATAAAAAAAAGGTTGAAGATATTTTAAAAAAATATCCAAGTCAGCGAAAGAAGTCAGCAGTAATGCCTTTGCTGGATTTAGCGCAAAGACAAAATTACAATTGGCTTTCTAAAACTGCAATTGAGCATATTGCTAAAATACTCGAAATGCCTGAAATTAAGGTTTATGAAATTGCTAGTTTTTATACGATGTATAATTTAAAACCCGTTGGAAAATATTTATTACAATTTTGTAAGACTACTCCTTGTATGCTTCGAGGCATTGATCAAATAATCAAAGATTGCGAAAAAAAATTAGGAATTAAAATGGACGAAACTTCGGTGGATGGATTATTTACTCTTAAAGAAGTCGAATGTTTAGGAGCTTGCGTTAATGCCCCAATTGTCCAAATCAATGATGATTATGTTGAAGATTTAACTTCTGAAAAATTCTTATCAATCATTGAAGATTTAAAATTAGGCAAAGATTTTAAGATTAATTAATATCCCGTAAAATTGCGATTCATGATTCCGGTGGTTATATACTTAACACAGATTTAGAATTTTTTTAATTTATATCGAAATATTTCTTGAATAAATTTCTGAACCCGAAAGAATTACGCTAACTTTTTACACAATTTTTTTCAAAAATGACTAAAGAAATTCCGATTTTATCTTTAAAAATAGACAACAAGCAGGACATTGATTTGCAAGATTTTAATAACGCAATTCAAAGCCTTAACAGCCAATATTATTCATTCCTAAAAACCACAAACGCACGCAAAATTAAAAGCACTCATAAGCTTTATTTAAAAGAAGTTCGCAAAGGAAGTGTCATAATTGAACTATGTGAAAAAGCCCCTGATTTGTTGCCAGTTATCGCGCCTTATATTGTTGAATTTGGGAACTATGTAGGATCAACCATGGACTGGCTAGTTGGAAGAAAACCAGAAATAAAATACAAGCTTAATAAAAAAGATTTTTTTGATTTTAAAAATATTTTTCAGCTAGCAGCTAACATAAAAGGTAATTCAATTGGATTTATTGGAATAAACTTTGCACCCGTTAATGTTAATAACCAATATAATGACCTTGAATCTGGAGCGGGACAAAACAAATGCCTTCGTGAAATTGAAGCAATTAATGAAATAGAGCCAGAGAGTTTTATTAAAGAGCATGTTGAACTCGATCTTTACCAAGCTAGAAATAGCAATCTTTCAAAGGCTGGAAGCATGGGAATCATCAAGGACATTTGCGATAAACCAAAAGTTTTGTCGTATGCCAGCGAAAGGCTCAGATATGACTTAACTAAGGCTGAAGACAATCCTTTCAATTTTACCTATACGGTTGACGTTCAAGTAAAGCTGAAAGAAGGAAAAACTAACTATGAAGATCATAATAACATCCAAGAATATGAGATTCTAAAGCTTCATGGCGTTGTAAGTGTTGATGATCTTTTTGATAAGAAATAATTTTAATCAAACCTATTTCTTCTTTGTTACGAAAGAAGTTTCTTCTAATTTTTTTCAAAATTTTGATTTTCTATATTTGGATTTTGGATTTGAATTGAGTGATTGATTTCTGTATTTTCTATAAGTTCGATTTGTTTGATTTTTTCTTTACTACTTTCTAAAAAGTTATCGGAAGTTACCACTTTACTACCAATTCTTCCTTCAAACGCCTTTCTTGCTTCGCCAGCACTTTGTCCACCATCTCTTGCTGCTCTTTTACTTTGTTTAAAACCTTGAGCATTTCTTTGTTTTGTGACTTCAATTGTTGCCTCTTCACCAAGCCTTTGAAATATTAGCTCAATATTTGTCATGTGATCGCGCAAGTTCTCTTTCTTTAGAGTCTTGATTTCTTTATGTTTACTAACCGAAACGCCGAATGTTTCTTGTGAGATTATATTTGTTAAAGTTGCATATTCTTGACCAGCACTAACCCCTCTTTGTTGCCATTCTCCTGTTAGTTCATTTCTTGTAAATTGTCCATCTATTCTACTTTGTATCCATTGCTTATCTCGGCCTTGTAGCTCATAAAAAAGCACAGCTCTTTTAATGGTTAAATCTGGATTATTTTGCTCCTGCAATCTCTCAAAACCGGTTTTTGCTAACCATCTTTTGAAAGGTTCGGCATTTTTTGAAGGTATAGATTGCACTATTCTTAATATTCCCTCAATGCTACAGCTATTAAGCTTCTGACGCCCTCCTTTTGTATTAAATTCAAGGGGGGTGACAATTTGTCCCCACCCTTCGGAAAGACCCTCATCTCTACTTCTCATTTTTTTTAGATAATCGCTCGGATCCTTACTTTCAGTTAATACCGAAATAATGTCATTTATTACAAACCACCATTCACCAGCATGAAAAGTCTTGCGAACTTCTTTATTTAGAAATTTAGCTATTACACATTCGCCCTGTTGAGGAAGTAATGACATTTGCTTTTTTTCACTCATATAAATTTGAAATTTAGTTAATTAATCTCCGTAATCTGGCAATGTTTCGGTAATAATTGTGAAGCGGTCGGGAACATTTTTGTAAATTTTTGGCAAAAGATTTTCTGCTTCCACTCTGACAAGATTTAAAGCCCTAAATTTTTGTTTGCAGTCAGGGCAACTGAAAAGTATTTCGCCTGAGTGAATATAAATTTCTACCGAGCTAAAATGCACACAATTTGACTTTAAATCACTTTCCAAGTATTTTTGTATTAGCGAATAACGGTGAGCTTTCTCAGTTGAAAATTTGGCTTGGAATTTATGTAAATTCACAATCTAGGCAGTTAAATAATGTTGTTAATGAACATTATTTAAACAACTAGAAGTTTACTAGTCAAATCTTTTTATGCGTTAACTAATCACCATGATTGCTAAAAAAAACTTGCTCTCTTAAAATTCTCTAGCATAATTGATAAAAATTATGATTTAAAATAATTAGAAATTACTTAGAAATTACTTTTGGCTGATGATAATTTACGCGAAAAATTATCGCTAAAATCTCAGCAATAAGCCGGATTAGCTCAGTGGTAGAGCAACTGTCTTGTAAACAGTAGGTCGTCAGTTCAAATCCGACATCCGGCACCATAATTCAAATAACTTTACTCAAATATTTGACGCAAATAACCTGATTTTTTCAACTTAATTTTTTTAAATAATGCAATTTTTTAAATCGATTTTGTTCGTTATTTTTCTAAATATTTGGGGAATGATTATTCCCATTTTATATTCTCCAGCAATTTTTTTTAGAAGCTCAAAACTTGCCGATCACGGTGCTAAAGTCTGGTCAGTGGTTGGGCTTTGGGTTTTAAAAAAACTTTGCGGAATTGATCATAAAATTATTGGTAGAAATAATATCCCGCAAGGACCTGCAATAATTGCCTGCAAGCATCAATCAGCATGGGAAACGATCGTGATGCATTTAATTTTAAATCGTCCCGTTTACGCTTACAAAAAAGAATTGCGAAAAATTCCTTTTTATGGTTGGTATTTGTATGTGATGAGTGGAATCGCTGTTGATCGAAAGGGCAGGGCAAGTGCGCTTAAGGAAGTTATTTCGCAGGCAAAAAAATATCTTCAAAAAAAACAAGTTATAGTGATTTTCCCTCAGGGAACTAGAGTAAAAACCGCAAGCGATGTTTCGCAATATCCTTATCAAGTTGGAATTGTTGCGCTTTATATGGCTTGTAATGTCGATGTGATTCCTGTGGCATTAAATTCGGGAATATTTTGGCCAAAAGGTCAGATTTTAAAAAATAAAGGAACTATCACAATTGACTTTATGGAACCAATTAAGACAGGACTTGGCAAAAAAGAATTTTTAGAAAAATTGCAAAATAATATCGAGGAAAAAACTAAAGAATTAGAAAAAAATATTTCTTAACAATTTTTGTTATTTTAAATATTTTTTACTATTTACCAATAATAAAAATTATTATTGATATTTTATTTATTTATTAATTTCTTTTCAGTTTCGCTGATCGCATCAACAGTTCCAATGTGAAAAAAATTTCCAGGTAATTCAACTCCCTCAACATTTTTTAGTTTAAAATTATCATCGAGATTACTGTAAAAAATCCCCATCGAAAAACATTTATTTGCTAATTCATTTCCAGCTTTAATGACAATTTTTGGATTAATAATTTGCATTCCAACAAAATCATGAGACATTTCTTGATCCTTGAAGCGATAGAGTTTTTGACCTATTAAATCAAAATCGCCATAAGTACCATTTTCCTTTTTTTCACGACCGTGATAATCAATTGATTTTTTTAATCCAAGCAAAATATCGCAGGAATTATCTTGCCAATTTTTGCATAAAAATTCAATATCATTTTCATGATTATTTTCTTGCCAAAGCGTATCACCATTGATCAAAAGGAGAGGTTGATTTAAATCAATTTTATCTTGAGCAAAATAAATTCCTCCACCAGTTTCAATTTTTTCCATTTCATGAGAAAAGATAATTTTGGGATTATTTAAATTTTTTAAATGATCTTCAATTTGATTGGCAAGATAAAATCCATTAATAAAAATTTTTTTTATCGAAGCAATTTTATTAATTTTTTCAAGCGAATAATCCAAAATTGATTTATTATTGATTTTTACCAATGGCTTGGGAATGCTATCGGTGAGAGGTCTCATCCGCTCTCCGCGTCCTGCACAGAAAATAAAAGCTTGAGTAAGTTTTAACATAAAATAACAATTTATAAAATTCTTATGAAGAAATAATGATTTTAAAATTTTTAACTTATCTCGTAAAAATTGCAACATCTAAGATTGAAAATTTTCTAAGAAATTTAATTTCATCATCAGCCTAGTTAATATAATTTCAATGTTGCACGTTAGAAAAAAAACTCGCAAAAACCTCGGGCTCTTGGCTCCCCCCTTGAGGCTTACGCCCCTACAAATTTCCACAAGCTCGAGAAACCTTCGAGCACCTAGCTCCCCCCTTGAGGGCTTAAATCCCTCCTCTTTTGTTCAATAGTATAAAAGCTCTCGGGCTCTAAGCTCCCCCCTTGAGGGGG
>CAMCSJ010000075.1 GCA_945878005.1 Rickettsia typhi
TCACTCTCCCCTTGCGACTTTGAGTTAGTACGAACTCAGAGTCGCAAGGGGTGAGTGAAAAGCCCTTATACTTGATGAGTGTTTTTACTAAATGGAGGTGTGTAAGGGCGTGAGGGATGACGCGAGAGTATGAAAATTATGAAAGGAAAATTATCACTAACCCAAAAATAGCTAGCTAAAATAATATTTATATAAATTAACTATTTTAGTTAATTTATAATTATAATTAACTAAATATTTTTTTTCAAATGTAAATTGTTAGGGGTTAAGGGTAGTTATTTTGTTTTAAAAATTTCTATTGTTTGCTTAGAACATTCAATCTCATATTTCTTGCAATATTTTATTAAGTCATCCTTGTTGATCAGGGCGATCCTTCCTTTGAAAGATAGTGCCTCGGATTTTGCATCTTTTGTAAAATCCGAGGTGGTTATAAATATGCCTTTATGATTTCTTATGGTATGCAAAAAACTCTTCATATCATTAACCCCAACGTTATTTTCACTATAACGCTTTGCTTGAATATAAATAATTCCATTAAGGCCTAATTCATCTTCAAATATTTCTCCATCAATTCCATTATCTCGAACTCGAATATTTCGTGTTGATGCAATACCGTAGCCCATTTTCTCAATTAATCTTGCACAAATATTTTCAAATTCTTGCCATTCTATATTTTTAATCTTATCTAAAAGATCGATTTCGAATTGATTATTAAACTCGTCAATACTTCGTTCTAAATTCATTGCCGGATTATCATCATCCTTTATTGCAATCATATTTGAATCTTTTTTTAAATCCTTATTCTTTTCTTCCAATTTATTAACTTGCCAGTTGGCAAAATAATTTGGAGAATTATTTTCGAGATAAAATTTATCAATTATGATTGAGTTTTTAGAATTTTTTTGAAGTTCATTTAATCCTAATTCTGTAATTTGATAAGTTCCCTTTTTATCAGTTTTTTTAATATATTCAGCCTTGGTTAAGTAGGTAAATGCCCATCCAACCCTATTTTCAAATATAAAATTTCCGGAATTAGTTTTTAGATTTATTTGTTCATCGGTTATTTTAAGAATTTTTTCTAATTCTAAAGTTGCATTTTTTCTAGTTTGACAATTCCTAGAAACTAATTTTAAAAGTGGATCAATTATTTCATCAAAGGTTGGTATCATAAAATAATGTTGATTTTAAATAGTAAAAATTATTTCAATATTTTTGATTTATAAAATTCATTAATCAACAACAAATCCGCAAGACTAAAATTAATTTCTTAACTTTAATCTTTATGTATTCTTTAAATTTTCGTGAATGCAATGCAAAGCTTTAAGACCTTACATCCCTAAATTTACTAAAAAATCATTAAACCAATTGGATCAACACTCACCCCTTAAGGGCTTGCATCCCTACATTATTAAAAAAACCTTGGGAACCTTGGAGCCATCACTCACCACTTGCGGCGTTGAGTTCGTACGAACAAGTCTTTAGTGGTAAGTAAAGGCTTAAGGAGTCGGTGGGGGATCGAAAAGCTAGAGTAACATAAGATCTCGCAAGATCCTCGATCTACTCCCTCTCCTCAGCTTCGCGGCTTAGAGGAAATCTCGATCTACTTCCTCTCCCCGCTTGCGGGGCTTACATCCCTACAATTTTGTGCAATGATTCTAAAGCTCTCGGGCTCTAAGCTCCCCCCTTGAGGGGGAGCAGATTTAGAAGGGCTTAACGGTAGTTAAGTCCTTCTAAATCGTGGGGGGTCGAAGGACTAGAGTTAGAAATAATCTCGCAAGATCCTCGATCTACTCCCTCTTTTCAGCATCGCGGCTTAGAGGAAATCTCGATCTACTCCCTCGCCCCGCTCTGCGGGGAGAGGGTTGGGGTGAGGGGTTATTAAAATAAATTTTTATAAAATGGCGATTTCTTGATTTAATTTTTAAACAAAAAAAATTTCCAAAAAAACCTCGAATTATTTTAAAAAAACTTAATTTTTATTTAAAAAAATTTCATATTTTTAGGATAAAAAATCTAAATCAAGAAATCGCCATTTTTGTAAATTTTTTTTAATCTAGTTTTTTATGTCTTGCGAGATCTTATGTTACTCTAGCTTTTCGACCCCCCACCGACTCCTTAAGTCTTTACTGCCGTAAAGACTTGTTCGTCGACTCCCCCTCAAGGGGGGAGTTATGAACCCGTAAATTTGATGAGTGCTTTTACTAAATGTAGGGATGTAAGCCCTCAAGGGGGGAGTTATGAACCCGTAAATTTGATGAGTGCTTTTACTAAATGTAGGGATGTAAGCCCTCAAGGGGGGAGTTATGAGCCCGTAGGCGTTTCAAGTATTTCTGTAAATTGTAGGGATATAAGCCCTTGAGGGGGAGCTAGGGCTCGTATGCTTGGTTAGTTGTTTTTACTAAATGTAGGGATGAAAGGGAACTTTGAAAAATTTAAATAATTATTAAAACTAAATTTTTATCGACCATTTTTTGGCGAGATATTTTTCCACCGCCGATCTTTCCTCGGCGTTTAAGGCACGATCGAAAACGATGAATTCGCCGATTAAAATGTTAGTAGACTCAACGCAATTTCCATCTAAAATTAGGCTGCCAGTCTGATTGCTTACTCCTGCAAGCGTTAACGCTGGGTAACCCGGATTAGCATAAGACTCGGTATAAATATTTGGTGAAGTTGAGCTATTAATATAACCCATTGAACCATTAGTCACGGCAACTTTGGAGATATATGAAAAAATCTGATTTTTATTTCGATTTGTAAAATTATCAATCGAAGATGTTCCACCCCCATTGCTTACGCCATTCCAAGGTCCATATGGAGAATAAAACAAAGCTTGGCGATCCCATCCGCCATTATCAGCTCCCCATAATCTTTGATTTTGTCCAGTATCAATTGAGGTCCAGCGATATACTGCAAAAATTGATAAATTGGGAATCAAAGCGCGATCAATATTGATCGGCGAATGCATGCAAAATGGAGATGATGAGGTTGAATCAAAATATAATGCTGGTAAGCCGTTAATTCCATCATCAAGATATTTTGGCTGTCTTGCTAAAGCATTTTGAATTGCACTTTTTTTAGCAGTTGCATTTCTAATTGCGATATCATTCCATCTTCCAATTCGATCATTATTACTTGGTCGATCGACATCAGTGTAAATGTTAGTTGCAAAATCAAATCCTCCATTAGTTCCCGTAGCAAATGCAAAATCTTGCGTAGCTTCAAGCCAAAGAATCATATCGCCAATCGAATTAACATCCGAACTAGAAGTAATTTGCTGAGCCGTAGCTATTCTCATCCTTTTGATTAATCGCGATGATTGGGTAACACCTGCAACCAATATTCCGATAATTAAAATTACGATCGATAATTCAATTAAAGAAAAAGCTTTAGATCGAAGAATATCAAAATTTTTTTGATTATTTATTTTTAGATGTTTTTTGATCATCAGGTTGTAAAAATTTGAATGATTGAATGATTTTTACTAAGATTAAAAATAATTGTTAAAAATAAATTACTTCTTTAATTGTTAATTATTTCTTTATCGTTAAATCATCATTAGCAATAGCGCAATCGCCATTGGCAATATAGGCATCAAGTCCAACCGTAGTAATTTCTTTATAACGACTATCGCCTAAAATTCTAATTAACGATCCAATTGCACCTTTGCTTTGAATATTTACAAAACTTCCAGTTTGTTCAAATTGCCCTTCAAAGCTTTCACAAATTTCTTTATCGCATCTTGTAATAGTATTTTTATTTTTATCCAAAATTATGTAAGAAGAAATATCACGACGCTTACACTCATGCTTAGTGCAAATGAATCCACTTTTTGGTTCGCATTTTAAAATTTTCCAGTTTTTGGCAAGTTTGTAATAATTTTGAGCTTCATTGAAAAGCTTGGTGAAATCAACTGCCGAAAGGTCTTCCCGATTATCTTTGTCACTGGAATTTTTAGAAATTTCGCTAGAAATATTTTTTGATAAATCTTTTAGTTTTGTTTCTTTACCACTTGCTTGAGTAGATATCCCTAGGCTAAAAATAACAAGTGAAAGAAATAAATTTTTTAATTTCATAAGTTTGATAATTTTAATTTTTAATTTTAATATATTTAAAAAATAACGATTTCATTTTTATTGCAAGTTTTTTTTTACGATCTTGAGATTATTTTTTAAATCCTTGGTTTATTTTTGAAATGAATTAGTTGCAACATAGCCATTTCGCCGAGGATCAGCTCCTCCAATAAGTTTATTACCCGAAATTGCAATGCCATGAACTCCACTAGTTATATCGGTGATAATAACTTTATGATTCATTTTTTCCAATTGTTTTTTTAAGCCAACTATTTCGCTACGATCTTCTAGCTCTATTCGATCATAAAGTGCAATAAAGTTTGGCAGAGAAATTGCTTGTTGAATGTCTAATCCCCAATCAATTTGAGCAATTAATGCTTTGGCAACAAACTGGCTAATCCTTGGTCCACCCGGAGATCCAATGGTAATTACTAATTTATTTTTTTCATCAAAAACAAAGGTTGGAGACATTGAACTCAAAGGTTGTTTATTTGGTTGAATTGCATTGCTAACTAATTTTTCTTGGTGATATGGATTTAATGCAAAATCAGTAAGTTGATTATTGAGCATAAAACCATCAACCATTAAACCTGAGCCAAAAAAATATTCGATACTGCTAGTAAGTGCAACAGCATTGCCTTGGCGATCAATAATTGAAAAATGAGTTGTTGATGGTTTTTCAAATATTTCATTAGCAATTTTGCCTTGGTAATTTATATCTCCTGCTTCAACTGATGGTTGAGCAAAATGAAAATTAATTAATTTTGCTCTTTGCGCTAAATATTTTTTATCGAGTAATTTTTTGATAATTTTATTATCAACATCGCCTAGATATTTTTTACGATCAGTGTAAGCTAATCGTGATGCTTCAACAAAAAGATGAATTGCTAATGACGAATTAGGAGCAATTTCTTTGAGATTAAAATTTTCTAAAATACCAAGGATTTGCAAAGTAGTTGTTCCACCCGAAGGCATTGGCATAGAACAGATTTTATATTTTTTGCGATATTGCAAGCAAATTAATTTACCAATTTTTGGTTGATAATTTTTTAAATCATTCAAGCTTAACAAGCCTGGATTGATTTTAGAATTATTAACCTTATCAACAATGTCATTAGCAATTTTACCTTCATAAAATGGCTTTATTCCTTGATTGGCAATGATTTCTAAAGTATTGGCAAGTTCATCATTGGTGATTATAGTTCCGGTTTTTTTTAATTTATTATCTGAGTCAAAATAAACTTTCATTTCAGGAAATTTACGAAGATATTCTAGGCTCTCAAGATTAACATGCATTTTTTTACTAATCACAAAACCATTCCTAGCAATTGATATTGCAGGTTGAAATAATTGACTCCAAGGCAGTTTTCCATATTTTTTATGTGCTAAGAAAAGAGTTTTTAAAACCCCTGGAGTTCCTACTGACAAGCCACCTTGCACTGCATCACTAAATTTTTTTACTTGATTATTTTGATCAAAAAACATTTGAGGATAAGCCTTATTTGGAGCAGTTTCTCGACCATTAAAATAAATTGTTTGGCGAGTTTTTTTATCATAATAAATTAAAAATAAACCTCCTCCGATCCCTGAAGAATGAGGCTCAATGACATTTAAAACCATCTGAGTTGCGATAGTTGCATCAATTGCATTTCCACCTTGTTTGATAATTTTTTCTCCCGCTTTAGAAGCAAGTTCTTCAGAGCTTGAGAGCATATAATCAGCACCGATAACTGCTTGATAATTTTTAAATCCAGAAAATTTTTCTGAAGTCCAAAATAGCGATTCGTCTTTGCTAGAACATGATGAACTTAACAAAAAAAATAAAATTAGCAAAATTTGATTGATTTTCATAAAAAATAAAATGAGTTAATTTTAAGAATAATAATATCCAAAAATAAAAAAACTTTTTTATTTTTATTAAAAAAAATAATTATATTAAAATCAATAATAACCTACTACAACAAAGTAAATTGCCATAGAATTTAAGTAGTTTTATTATATAGTTTTTAAACACATATTGTTTTTTTTAAAAAAAAGTCTTGATCTTTATTTTTTTCTAAAGAAAATCTGTTAAACCTAGTAATTAATTTATTACTTTTTTAATTTCAACAATAAAAATTATTTTTGTTTAGTTATAACAAAAAATGATTAATAAATAAATAATAATATGAAAAAATCTCAGCAAACAAAAACGCTTACAATTTCCCTTCCAATCGCTTTATATAAAACTCTTGAGTTAAAAGCACAAAAAAATGATCGTAGTAAAAACTACCTAGTTCGTAAAGCACTAGAAGTTCATTTGGATGGAACAAGTTCTGAAAAAGCTAGTAAAAAAACTACTAGCAAAAAATCAGAAGAATAGTTTTTAGAGAAAATTTCTTGGGCTATTGATTATTCATAGCCCAAGAAATATAATTTAAATTTAATATTATTGGTTAACAATAAAATTAAATTATCACCAGATGGTCACCAAATAATCACCAAAATAATTTCAATTTTAGTTAGATTTTTAAATTTAAAAATTAATAATTTTTTCAATTCTTAAAAAAATTATTCAGAATAAATTTAATATTCCCCAATATTTCTAAACCAAATCACCCAAAATTTTAGCAAAATTATTTAAAATTATTTTTTAAAATAAATAGATTTATCTACTGATATCTCTATCTCTTTTGATATTTCTTTTTACTAATATCTTTTTCTTTCAATATCTCTTTAGATCGATATTTTTCTATCGATATTTCTCTGCTGATTTAATAATTTTTTATGAAAATAAAATAAGGCTTGCAAGCCTTGATATTACTGGGCTCGTTCTTTATTCTTTTAAAAAATATTATTTTTAAAAATATTTTTACTTTTTTGGTAAGTACTAGAATAATACCAATTATCAAATTTAACTATACATAATTAACCCCACAAACACTCCTAATAATTTCTGGCGTTAATGCTCTAACGAATTTACAAACCGCATTCTCCAATTCGCGAAGAGTTTTATAAATTCTGTTCTTAATGGTATGATCCTTGATATATTGCCAGAGCTTCTCTGTAGGATTTAATTCTGGTGAATATGGAGGCAAAATTATGGTTCTAATATTTTTTGGAATTATCAGTTTGTCTGATTTGTGCCAACCAGCTCCATCCATAATAATCACAATCTTTTGACCATTATTTACCCTGTTTAATTCTTCCATAAAAACATTCATGCAATTAATGTTTACATTTGGTAATAGCAAGGTAAATTCTTTGCCATCTCTTGGATTTACAGCCGAATATAAATAAAAGTTTTTGTAACCCAATTTTATTTTAACCGGAGTTCTAATGCCAGTTTTAAACCATCCGTGCCCAATCTTGCTATGAGTGCCGAATCTGCTTTCATCAAAGAACCAGACCTCTTCACCTGATTCGATTTTATTTTGAAGATTTTTTTTTAAAATTATCAGCTACTTTTTTATCTTGTTTATAGTGGATTTTTCTTGGAGTTATGTAAGAAAATCCCAACCCCCTCATTAATCTATAGACTGTTGCAATACCTACTGTTATCGATATATCTTTTTCTATAATTTGTTGTAGCTGTTTTGCCGTAATGTTTGGATTCTTTTTTATTATTTTATAAACCTTGCTTTCATAATCTTTGGTAAACATTTTTTTTCTTCCCCTTCCTTTTCTAACTACTAGACCACCAATTGATTCTTTATCAAAATCTTTTATCCATCTCATCATAGTCACGCGAGTCACGCCAAATATTGATGCTACCTTTGATATATTGTGATACTTTGCCGATATTATTGCTTGCAACCTTCTGGAAATCTCACCTGTTTTTCCTTGTTGCTTTAAAGTGATTTGACATTTTTCTAATAATTTATCACTAATTGCCGAGCTTGTTCTTGCCATAAATTCTTTATTTTAGGTTAAATGAAGAATTATAAATTGTAGTTTTTAATATGTATAGTTAAATTTGATAATTGGTATAA
>CAMCSJ010000076.1 GCA_945878005.1 Rickettsia typhi
CACGATTTCTTTTTAAAATTGGCTGAATATCAGCAAAGGCAAATGATTCTTGCGACATGGTTTCAATGAATGAATCAACAGTCTTTTCAATCAATTCTGCATTATAAATTTTACCTTTTTTAATCAATAATTTTTTTTGTAAAATTGTACTATCAAATTTGTCGATATGGTTGACAATATTGATTTCGCCAAAGTTATATTTTAATCCTTCATCTACCAAAAAACTAATAAAAAATTTATCTTTTTGAGGATTAATTTGAGCAGTTGAAGAGATTACTACAAAATCTGCAAAACCATTTTTTCCATAAAATCTCCGCAAAATTTCTTTGTCAAATTCAATTCGATCAGAATCGTAACTATCGCTAGAAGATAGGAATCTCCACCAGTTGGAACTCTTCGTAGAAATTTCTTCGCTAAGTGTTTTATCGCTAAATTCAGCATTGCCGATAAAATAAATTTTTTCAATTTTTGCCTTGGAACTTTCGTGAATATCAAAAATTACTTCAATTCGATTTTGATCTTTAGTAATAATTTTGGGATCAATTTTAGTTAAAAATCTTCCGCTTTTGATGTATAATTCATTAATTCTTTTGAGATCATTTTGCAATTTTGCCTTAGTAAAAACTGCTCTTTTTTTAAGACTAACCTCGTTTTGCAATGCTTCATCGTCAATTTTATCATTACCGATAAATTTAACTTCCGAGATGATCGGATTTTCTTTAACCTCAATAATAATTTTATTAGCTCGACGATAAATTTTGACATCAATAAACAAATCAGATTCGTAAAGTTTTTTTAAACTATTTTGAACCGATCCCATAACATTATTTTTGAGGTTTTTTAGATTTATCAATTGCAAAATCGTTCCTTTATCAATTCTTTCAAGCCCAATAACCTCAAGGCCTTGATTCACTTGAGAGGTGATTTTATTTTGTTTAATTTCGGCAATATTTGAATCTTTAATCAACGAAGCTGAAGAATTATTTACAGGGTTATTTTTTTGATTGTTTAAATCTGTTTTAGGTATTTTTTTAATTTTTTTTGGTTCGCCAATAACAAATTTTTTAGGATCATTTTGTTGATAGTTTTTAGCTTGAGATTGATTATTTTGGGAGTTATTATCGGAAGATATTTCATTGTTAACATCATTTTTAACATCAGTTCCTAAGCCTTTATTTTCAGCAACTTTAGGCGATTTGATTAAAATATTTTTAGAAGTTTCTTGCTCAACAGCAAATGTTGACTTACACCAGAAAGCAAAAAATATTATTATAAAAAATATTTTCAAGCAATTTATATTTTTTTCTATATAAAATATTTTTCTCACTAGAGGTTGTTTAAATTTTTAAGGAAAAAGCTTTTAGATTGACAAGCTTTAGTTTTTAAAAATTAAGAATTCAAAAATTTTAGTCAAGCTAGAATTGCATGATCGCAATTTAAAAATTAAAATTATTTAAATTCTTAAAGAAATAATAACTAAGAAATGTAATTAAAAAATATTAACTAAAAAACAATTTCCAAGAAATTATTAAATTATCATTTAAAAATCTTACTGGCATTTTAATTTCTATAAATTTTGATTTTTCTTCAACTCGCTGTAGTCATAATTGGATATTTTAACAATTTGAATTAATTTTAAAATTTAGAGTTATTTTTAAATTTAAAATTCAACTCGAAATTAAAATTTTATGATTTATCATTAAAAAATAATATCATTTTTAATGTCAAACATAGCATTATTTATCGCTGTTTAATTAATTAAATTTGTCACAATGATTAATAAAATTCAATTGCTGTCTAAAAAAAATTATCAAAATTTTGAGATTTTTTTGTGGCAATCTTTCTCATCTCGCAAAATAAATTTTTGTAAAATAAAATTTTCAAAAATAACTTTTCTACAAATTTATTTTTTAGTTTTTTTGACATTTTTTCCTTGCGATAATATTTTTGCCAAAAACCTACCCGACCTTGAATATCAAAAGGAAAAACCTAATTCCGATAAAAAAAACATTTCCCTAAATAACCCCTCAATTGATCAAAATAATCTTGATAAAAATAACAATTTTTTTAGTAAATTTTTTTCCGCTCATCCAAGAAATCAAATTCAATTAGTTGGATCTTCTACTCTCTATCCCTTTATGGCAATTGTTGCAGAAAATTTTGGATTAAATAGCGATTTCAAAACTCCGATCGTCGAAGCTACGGGAACGGGTGGTGGATTTAAACTTTTTTGCTCAGGAATTGGTTTACAATATCCTGATTTTGTCAATGCTTCGCGTAAAATTAAAGATAGCGAAATTGCTAAATGTTTAGAAAATAATATCAAAAATATTGGCGAAATTAAAATCGGTTATGATGGGATAGTTCTAGCAAATTCAATGCAAGGATCGAAATATTTTCTAACCCTAAATCACATTTTTTTAGCAGTTGCAAAACAAGTTCCAAATCCCAAAAATCCTTTAGAATTAATTGACAATCCTTACCATAAATGGCAAGAGATTGATCAAAATTTACCCAATAAAAAAATTGCCATTTATGGTCCTCCCTCAACTTCGGGAACAAGAGATGCTTTTGTAGAATTAGTTTTACAAAAAATATGTAATCAACTTTCGCCATTTCAAAAAATTTATTTTGATGAAAAAATTCGTATCAAAAAATGTCAATTAATAAGAGGAGATGGTGCATTCATTGAAGCGGGAGAAAATGATAACCTAATTGTTGCAAAATTAAAAAATAATCACGACGCTCTAGGCATTTTTGGCTTTAACTTTCTTGAAGAAAATAAACAAATTCTTCAAGCCAGTAAAATTGATGGGGTTGAACCAAGCTTCGAATCAATAATAGAAGGTAGTTATAAAATTTCTCGTCCACTTTTTGTATATTTTAAAAAAGAACATCTTGATTTAATTTTTTCAATGCGTCAATTTGTCGGCGAGATTATTAGCAAAAATACTCTCGGTTTCGAGGGATATTTAATGCAAAAAGGTCTCATCCCTCTTACTGATTTGGAACTCAAAGCAGTAAGAGAACAAATAGAAATTGATCTAAAAAATTAATTTCTATTTTTTTTAGAGGTTATTTCTTTATTGAAAATTTTTAGAAATTCAAAAATTTAAAAATTTTTAATTCTGCCAATATACTTCTCGTCTTAACTACTAAATATCTAACTACTCATGGTATTCATTCCACTTGCAGTAATCGTTACGTTATCTGTAGTATCAACTATCTTCTAGAAAGCGTAAGCTTCTTTTCGTTAGCGAAAAGATGAGAGGTTCATCAAGCGATAATCTCTATACTTGGGCTCGCCGAAGCACAAAAGTTCTTCGGCGAGCTAGGAATCAAATCACCCTTATCACCATCATCATTTTATTTCGATATATTCCTAAGAATAAAACTATTTAAGCCATAGCCTACAAGCTCTCAAATTTGTTTTAAGGTTTTTTCAAATCAAACTATCTTCATTTAACTTTTGATTTCTTACTTCTAACGATTCACAAATTTTATACCTTCAATATTTCCATTAATGGCTCAAAGGCATATAGTCCCGGTCTTCTTCCAGACGGTCCCGTGATTTGTTTTAACATTTTATTATCAAGCATAATTCTAGTAAATTTTATAGCTGTAGATGCTGGAATTCCGCTAGAACTAGTAAATTTATTATTACGAAAAACTGGATTAGTAAAAATAAAATCTAATGCGCTAATACACCATTGAGTTCCCAACAATTCTCTAAATTTTATCTTCATTTCTTCATATAATTGGCTAATACTTTCGGATACCATCAAATTTCTTATCGCTTGTTTTTCTAAAGCTTCTAGGAAAAATACACACCAAGAAGTCCAGTCGTTTGTAGCAGAAACATTTCTCATCAATGCTAAATAACGATTTCTTTGCTCCTCTAAATAACCGCTAATATAAAAATGAGGCGCAGATATAGTTCCAGATTTCCACAAAAATAGAGTTATCAACATTCTGCCAATACGCCCATTTCCATCTTTAAATGGGTGAAGAGCTTCAAATTCAAGATGTGAAACCGCAGTCTTTATCAAAGATTGTTCATTGTTATTTTCCATGTAATCAAATAAATTTTCCAATCCATCAACTAACTTTTCAGGGCTTATTGGAATAAACAAAATTTTTTTCTGTATTTTATCGGCTATATAATTTTGCTCACTTTTAAATTGCCCTGGAGAGAAATTAGCTCCCCTTCCATAAGATAATAATTCTTCATGCAAAGAGCGAATTAAAAAGCTATTTATTGGCTTTTTTTCTTCTACCCATTGTTGAGCTTTTTTCAAAGTTCTGCTATACAAAAATGTTTCTATTGTTTCAGTGCGATGGTTGAATTTACTTAAATCTCCATCGTTTTGATCAGCTTCATATTTTAAAATTTCTTCCATTGTACTAACCGTTCCTTCCATTCTAGAAGAAATAACCGCTTCTTGATTTCGCAATGGTGCTAAAAAAATTTCACTATTATGCATATTTTTTAACATCTGGTCGTATCTTGCTATGGCATCAGATGCTTTAAATCCTGGAGAAATTAATTGAGAATAGTCAATTTGTAATGGAGGGAATTGCTCGTAATGATATTTAACTGCTTCATCCATATTTAGTAGAGGTTTCATAATATCCATAGTTTGATTATCAAAAAAATAGTTTTAGCACTAACAAAGCTTATTGTATCTATAAAATTGTCAATTGTCAATAGTTAAAATAGTTTTACTCTACAAAAACTATATATTTGATAATCAAATTATTTTGTTTCTCTGGCAGATAAACAAATCAGTTTGTCTCTATAAAATAGTTATTTTGTAGAGACAAACTGATTTCTTTCAATATTACCAACAACAAATCCATTTGCTTCTATAAAAAGCTAAGATTATGAAAATAAAATCTTATAACATCTTTTAATTAAATTAACCAAGCAAATTAATCTGCCAAATTAACCTAATTTTAAAAATTACTAATTTACTTTTCTCTATTTAAAATTTTTTGCAAATAATAATTGCAATTATAAAAAAATCATGTTTATTAAATATAAATGTTTTTCTTAAAATTATTAAAAATAGTTAGCAGTTAAAAAAAATTAAATAAATTTATAAATGACAACAAAAAAAATATCCCAAAACACCACTGCTTCACCGCAATTTCTTGAGGAAAAATTCATTAAGGTTGTAGGTGCAAAAGAGCATAATTTAAAAAATGTCAGTATTCAAATTCCAAAAAATGAATTGGTAGTTGTAACTGGTCTTAGTGGATCGGGAAAATCTTCTTTAGTGTTCGATACCATTTACGCCGAAGGGCAAAGACGATTTATCGAAAGTCTTTCTGCTTATGCTCGTCAATTTCTTGACATGCAAGATAAGCCTGATGTCGAATCAATTACGGGACTTTCTCCAGCAATTGCCATTGACCAAAAAACTACTTCTCGTAATCCGCGATCAACAGTTGGAACGGTCACCGAAATTTACGATCATTATCGTTTGCTTTTTGCTCGTATTGGAATACCCTATTCTCCTTCTACAGGCAAGCCAATCGTTAGCCAATCCGCTTCGGTAATTGTTGATAAAATTTTATCTCTTCCTAAAAAAACTCGGATTTATATTCTTGCTCCAATAGTTCGTGGACAAAAAGGAGAGTTTCGCAAAGAAATGATGAATGCTCGCAAGCAAGGATTTCAAAGGCTCAAAATCAATGGCAATATTCACGATCTTAACGAAATCCTTCCCGTTTTAGATAAAAATAAAAAGCATAATATCGAGGTTGTTATTGATCGAATCGTTATTTCTAGCGATCTTGGCAATCGAGTTTCTGATTCAGTTGAAACTGCTTTAAAAGTTGGAGAAGGTCTTCTTTATCTAGAAATTGTAAGCCTATCTGAAGATTCAATTGAGGATTCTAAAAAATCTAAAAATAAAAATTCTAAATCATCAAATCACGATGATCATGATCATGGCCAAAATCACGGTGATCACTTTCACGGCGAATTAAGTTCCCCAAAGGTTGGTGACATTATTCTCTTCAGTGAAAAATTTTCTTGTCCTGACTCTGATTTCAGTATTGGCGAAATTGAACCAAGATTATTTTCCTTTAATTCTCCTTTTGGAGCTTGCAAACAATGCGATGGACTTGGAACCGAACAATATTTCAGCACTGATTTAATCATTGAAGATGAAAATTTATCACTTCGTCAAGGAGCAATTGCTCTATGGCAAGGAACTCAGGAAAGATTTTTTCAGCAAGTTCTTAGCGCAATGTCAATTACTTACAAATTCAGCCTTGAAGCTCCTTTTAAAACTTTAAGCGAGGAAGTTAAGAATAAAATTTTTTACGGTACTGGCGATGAAGAAATCGAGCTTAAAATTGAAGATGGACTTAAAGCAATCAAAGTAAAAAAAATATTTGATGGGGTGGTTAATATTTTACAAAAACGCATTGCCGAAAATGAAGATGAAAATGCTGGAGATGAATTTGCTAAATTTCAATCCTCAAGAGTTTGCGATAGTTGCAAAGGATATCGTTTAAATGAACAAGCTTTATCGATTAAAATCGCTGGACAACATATTGGGCAAGTAAGCAGAATGTCAGTTGATAAATCTCTCGAATGGTTCCAAGAACTTCCCAAGCATCTTACTAAAATGCAACAGCAAATTTCTGAAAGATTGTTAAAAGAAATAACTCGTCGTTTAGGATTTTTGAAAAATGTTGGATTGGAATATTTAACGGTGAGCCGTGAAGCTGGAACTTTATCGGGTGGAGAAGCGCAACGAATTCGCCTTGCTTCGCAAATTGGTTCGGGATTATCGGGAGTGCTTTACGTTCTTGACGAACCATCAATTGGACTTCACCAATCCGATAATGACAAACTTATTTGCACTTTAAAAAATCTTCGCGACCTAGGAAATTCAGTAATCGTTGTTGAACATGATGAGGAAATGATGCGCGAAGCGCAATATCTAATCGATGTTGGACCGGGAGCTGGAATTCACGGAGGTCAAATTATCTCCGCAGGAAAACCCGATTTCGTAATCAATGATCACAATAGCATTACGGGTCAATATTTAAGCGGTAAGAAGTCCATTGAAATTCCTGCTAAAAGACGAAAAATAGATGAGAAAAAAATGATCAGCCTAAGAGGTGCAACACTCAACAATCTCAAAAATATAACTCTCGAATTACCTCTAAAAATTTTCACCGCAGTATCAGGAATTTCGGGAGGAGGAAAATCAAGTCTAATCATCAAAACTCTTTATCCGGCATTAAATAAAATTATCAATAAAGCTCGATTAGTTCCAGGACCTTTCACGGGAATTTCTGGCTATCATTTTATTGACAAAATTATCGAGATCGACCAATCGCCAATTGGTCGTACACCACGCTCAAACCCATGTACTTACGTTGGAGCATTTACTTACATTCGTGAATTTTATGCTAATCTTAACGAGTCAAAAGCTCGTGGTTATAAGGTTGGAAGATTTTCTTTTAATGTCAAAGGTGGAAGATGCGAAACCTGTCAAGGCGATGGAGTTATCAAAATCGAAATGCATTTTCTTCCCGATGTTTACGTTAAATGCGATACTTGCCAAGGCAAAAGATATAATCGCGAAACTCTTGAAATAAAATATAAAGGCAAATCAATTTCGGATGTTTTAGAAATGACTGCGGAAGATGCTAGCGAGTTTTTTTCGAGCATGTCGCATATTAACGACAAATTCAAAGCATTATGCGATGTTGGGCTTGGCTATATTAAAATTGGACAAAGTGC
>CAMCSJ010000077.1 GCA_945878005.1 Rickettsia typhi
ATAACTGAAGAATTGGTAAAAGAAATTGCTAAAACCAAGCCTTTGCGAGTGGTTTTCACAGATATTGGCTTTGTATCAGATTCAGTAAAAATAAACGCTGAGCAAATTTTCAAACAAATATCACCAAGCACAGATATTAAAGCAATTTAAGGTTAGATATGAAATTAAAATTTAAAGTTCAGCCATACCAAACAAACGCTGTAGAAGCGGTTATTGATTGCTTTGCAGGACAGCCCTTCAATGCTGGCGTTAATTTCCGCATTGATCCGGGAAGCAAAAAGCAAATCAGCATGATTGATGAAATTGGTTTTAAAAACGCTGATTTGATGATTACAGAGGCGCAAGTTCTTCATAACATTCAAGAAGTTCAAAAAAGACAAAACCTTCCTATTTCAAGCGACATTGAATCATTTTTTGAATTTGATTCTAATAAGAAAGCCAAGCAAAAACCATCTTCTTACAAGGCGGGAGCAAGAATTAATCTTGATATTGAGATGGAAACAGGAACAGGCAAAACCTATTGCTACATCAAATCAATTTTTGAGTTAAATAAACGCTATGGTTGGAACAAGTTTATTATTATGGTTCCAAGCATTGCCATTCGTGAAGGTGTTTTTAAATCCCTTCAAATAACCGCCGAGCACTTTACAGAAAGCTATGGTAAGAAAATCCGTTCGTTTATTTATAATTCAAAGCAATTGCATCACTTAGAAAGCTTTGCCTCAGATGCTGGTATAAATGTTATGGTAATTAACATCCACGCCTTTGCAGCGACAGGCGCAGATAATCGCAAAATATATGATGAACTTGATGATTTTCAGTCACGAAAGCCGATTGATGTTATTAGCAGTAACCGCCCAATATTGATACTTGATGAGCCTCAAAAAATGGAGGGTAAAGCAACTTTGGAGGCGTTGCCGAAGTTCAAACCGCTGGCTATTTTGCGTTATTCTGCAACGCATAAAACCACTCATAACAAAATCCACAGACTTGATGCTTTGGACGCTTATAACCAAAAGTTAGTTAAGAAAATTGCCGTGCGTGGCATTTCCATCAAAGGCTTGGCTGGCTCAACCGCTTATTTATACCTTGAGTCAATTGAGATTTCAAAAGCTACTCCAGTTGCAAGAATAGAAATGGAAATAAAGCTAAAATCTGGAGAAATTAAGCGCCAAGTTATGCGTCTTGAAAAAGGCAAAGATTTGTATGCCATGTCTAATAATCTTGACCAATATAAAGGCTTCACAATTTCTCAAATAGATTACAACCATGACACTGTGGAATTTACAAACGGCAATGTTCTAACTGCTGGCGAAGCAACTGGCGATGTAACTGAGAATACCATCAGGCGCATTCAAATTAGAGAAACAATCAAAGCCCATTTAGAAAAAGAACAAAAACTATTTTCTGGGGGCATTAAAGTTCTTTCGCTTTTCTTTATTGATGAAGTTGCAAAGTATCGAGATTACAGCCAACTAAATGAACAAGGTGAATATGCTAGAATTTTTGAGGAAGAATATGCCTTGCTAAAAGCCGATTTTTTAGGTGAACTTGCGCTTGAGAATGAGGAATATCGCAAATATCTTGAAAAGATTGACATATCAAGAACGCATGAAGGATATTTTTCAATTGATAAAAAAACCAAGCGACTGAAAAACCCTGAAATGGGCAAGAAGGCGGAGGACAAGAAGGCGGAAGCTTCAGATGATGTGGATGCTTATGATTTGATTTTGAAAAACAAAGAGAGGCTACTTTCTTTTGAAGAGCCAGTGAGATTTATATTCTCGCATTCCGCTCTGCGTGAAGGATGGGACAATCCGAATGTTTTTGTGATGTGTATGCTAAAACATAGTGATAACACCATTTCGCGAAGGCAAGAAGTTGGTCGTGGTTTGCGTTTATGTGTTAATCAAAATGGCGATAGGATGGACCACGAGGCAACGGTTCATGAAATTAATGTGCTTACAGTGGTTGCCAGTGAAAGCTATAAAGAATTTGTAAAAAACCTACAAACTGAAATTAGCGATTCATTATCTGCTAGACCTCGCAAAGCAGATAAAGAATATTTCACTGGAAAAACTATCAAAACCGAAACAGGAAGCGTGCAAATTACACCTGTTATGGCAAAGCAAATTTATAAATACCTTTTGAAAAACGATTACACTGATGATTCTGATCAAATCGCTGAAAGTTATAACAATTCAAAAAAAGAAGGAACTCTTGCACCCCTACCAGAAGAGCTTCTACCTTATCAAGAGCAGATATTTGCATTAGTGGACAGCGTGTTCAGCGCAGGACAATTGCCGGATGTTGGAGATGATAGAAAGCCAAAGAAAAACCCTTTAAACTCTAACTTTGACAAAAAAGAATTCAAGGAGCTGTGGAACAGAATTAATAAGAAAGCTATTTACAGGGTTGAATTTAACTCTGAAGAGTTAATACAAAACTGCATTAACACCCTGAATGAAGAGCTGAGAGTTTCTCCACTTCAATATACAATTCAATCAGGCATTCAGGATAATCAGATTACAGACTCCCAGTTAAAACAAGGTGATAGCTTCAAAATTCAAAACACTAGCACTGAGGTTCATAATTCTTCTATTTATTCCTCTGTAAAATATGACCTTCTAGGGAATTTGTCGGAGAGTGTTTCCTTAACTCGCAAAACCCTTGCTACAATTTTGAACGGCATAGAAAAAGTTATTTTTACTCAATTTAAACAAAATCCCGAACATTTTATTTCTGAGACTTCAAGATTAATAAAAGAGCAAAAAGCCACAATTATCATAGAGCGTTTAAGCTATGATGAAATTGAAGGAAGTTATGATGTTAATATTTTTACCGCCGATCAAACCAAAAAAGATTTTACAAAGGCAACTGAAAAGCTAAAAAATCATATTTATGATTATGCAATTACTGATTCAAACATTGAGAGAAAGTTTGCACAAGAGTTAGATGTAAGTGCTGAAGTAATTGTTTATGCCAAATTGCCTCGTGGATTTGCAATACCAACGCCAGTTGGTGACTATAATCCAGATTGGGCAATTTCCTTTAAAGAAGGTTCGGTAAAATATATTTACTTTGTTGCAGAAACTAAAGGCACGATGTCTACCATGAGCATAACGCCGTTGGAACAAAAAAAGATAGAATGTGCTAAAAAGTTTTTTGAAAAAATAAACAAAGATAAGATTAAATATGAGGTTGTTGATAGTTACGATAGATTAATGTCAATCGTAAAATGAGAAATTTTAAGATTGGTCATAATTTTATTCTATTAGGTTAATTGGTGTAAGCTTTAATTTAAATAAAGAGCTAATTAACTTGATGTTAAATTGTTGGAGAACTATTCGATAATTTTTTTAGTATATAAAAATATTATTGAAGTTATTTAGGAGTTTTATGCAAGCTTTGATAAATAATTTATCAATTACGACATCTCAAATTCATGATGCTTATCAAAAACTTGAGTTGAATTTTGGATTTGTTTTTTAACTATTTTAAGTCCCGCTATTTGATAAAGATCGTTGAAATCCAGGCATAATTAAAAAAATGGGGTGATAAATCTTCATTTTTTGCCCAAATTTTTTAGCAAAAATTTCACTGCTTTTTTCTTCCGATTTTTGTCTAATCCACGATGCATTTTTATTCGCTCTTTTACGTGAGAAAAAAGTTTTTCGAATTTAAAATTTAGTCGTGCTAAAGCAACGACGGGCAAAATAATTATTTGTCGATGGAATTTTTAGATTTTCAAAGTCGCTATAAGTGAATAATAATGGCAAATTGGTTTCGATCGATCACAAAAGATGACCTTAAATTCCTGAATCTGTAGTCTCCAAACTCATTTCTTTGTTGAAGATAATAATGATATTTTTCTTTTAAAAAATAAAATCTATCGATGAATTCTTGATGAAATTCTGGCTTGCAAAGTAAATTCATTAAATCCTTCAAATCCTTGCCACAACTTGATTGAGGATTATTTGGTGATATATCTTCGAATAATAGCTTTTTGATGGAAAAACACAAATTACGCAGTAATTTGCAACTTACGCAAATGAAAAATATAATTTTGTAAGTACATCTGAATAGGGATATTCCCGAGAAGTTTTTTTATGTTATTTATATATCCTCTTTTGCCATCAATCGTAATGCTGCTGATGCCTATATTTGCTTGCTTTACAGCTTTTATGCCTTCTTTAAAATCTTTTATGGATTCAGTTTTAATTTCTTTGAGATAAATCACTTTTTGACAATCATGAAAAAATAAAATCCATATTCTCTACCAAAAAAAGTTGCATCAATTAAAAGATTTATTGGTTTATTTATATCCTTCAAAGACCTGTCCTGCAAGCCTTCGGATATATCGAACTTATCAAATTCTTTATTTAACTTCGGATATGAAACATCTAAATCATTGCAAATTTCTGCTAATGTTCTTCTGCCAAGAAGCCAATCTTTGTAAGCTTTGGAGTAGTTTATTCTTTTACCTCTTTTTTCTACCCATTGATAAAAACACAAATTGCATCTGAATTTATTTTTACCTCTTTTATTGCCATTTTTTACTGCTTAAAAATTTACCACATTTTAAACATTTTTTTTATCATTTTTTTAACCAAATAATAGCATATCTTATAAAAAAAATATAAGATTTTGTTACTAAGCTATATGATTGTAAGTTTGAAAAGGGTTTCCATCACCCCATTTTTTTAATTATGCCAAAATCCATGAGTTTAAGGTGTTGAAGGTTCAGGTCATTATGTAAAAGATTTAAATTATGAAAATTCGCAATTACGAATTTAGTGCTATTTCAACCTTAAAATTTAAACTAATTTACCAAAACAATTAATTTATGATCTTGCATTTCCGCAAAGCCTGAATCTAGGCTGAAAGATTTGAGGAGATTTTGTTGATCATCAAAAATTTTAACTTCACCTTCTTTTAAACTAGCGATAAAAGCTTCATGAGATGCCATAACGCCAATTTCGCCTTCTGTTGCTGGGATCACTGCTAAATGACAATCACCTTCAAAGATCATGCCTTGCGGAGAAGTTATTTCTAAATGCAAATTCATAATTATTTTAAACTTTATTATTTGTTAGTTTTAATTAAATCTTTGGTTAATATTAATTAAATCTTGTTAAAAACAAATCATAACCAATTATTATCAACAAAACTAACTTTTTATTAATTTTTCGTTTTTAGCAATTGCTTCTTCGATATTTCCGACCATGTAGAAAGCTGATTCAACTAGATGATCATATTCTCCAGCACAAATTCCTTTGAAACCGCGAATGGTATCTTCCAAAGAAACTAATTTTCCTGGAGAACCCGTGAACACTTCAGCAACATGGAATGGTTGCGATAAAAATCTTTGAATTTTACGAGCTCTTGAAACTGTAAGTTTATCTTCTTCGGATAATTCATCCATCCCCAAAATTGCGATAATATCTTGAAGAGATTTATAAGCTTGAAGAATTTTTTGAACTTCACGCGCTACTTGATAATGCTCATCGCCAACAATTCTTGGATCAAGAATTCTTGAAGTTGAATCAAGTGGATCAACCGCAGGATAAATTCCGATTTCAGCAATTTGACGAGATAAAACCGTGGTAGCATCAAGATGCGAAAATGATGTTGCAGGAGCAGGATCGGTCAAATCATCCGCAGGAACATAAATTGCTTGAACTGAAGTAATTGAACCATTCTTGGTTGAAGTAATTCTTTCTTGCATTGAACCCATTTCGGTAGCAAGGGTAGGTTGATATCCAACCGCTGAAGGAATGCGTCCAAGTAATGCAGAAACTTCTGAGCCAGCTTGGGTAAAACGGAAAATATTATCGATAAAAAATAACACATCACGACCTTCCTTATCACGAAAATACTCAGCTTGAGTAAGACCTGTTAAAGCTACTCTCGCACGAGCACCAGGAGGTTCGTTCATTTGTCCATAAACTAACGAAACTTTAGAATTTTTGAGATTTTTAATATCGATAACTCCCGAATCCATCATCTCGTGATAAAGATCATTTCCTTCGCGAGTTCTTTCTCCAACACCTGCAAACACTGAATATCCGCTATGAGCTTTAGCAACATTGTTGATCAACTCCATAATCAAAACGGTTTTACCAACTCCAGCTCCACCAAATAAACCGATTTTTCCACCTTTGGAGTAAGGAGCAAGAAGGTCAATAACTTTAATTCCCGTAACTAAAATTTCAGTATCAGTAGCTTGATCAACTAGTTCGGGAGCCGATGCGTGAATTGGCAAACTATCTTTTGATTCGATTGGACCTTTTTCGTCAATTGGTTCACCAACCACATTCATGATTCTACCAAGAGTTGCTTCGCCAACTGGCACTGTTATTGGTTTGCCCGTATCAATAACTTCAGCTCCTCTAGTTAAACCATCGGTTGAATCCATCGCGATAGCTCGAACGGTTTTTTCACCGATATGAAGAACTGTTTCTAAAACTAAACGCTTTCCTTCATTCTTACATTCTAACGCGTTGTAGATAGCAGGTAATTCTCCATTTTCGAATTCCACATCAACAACTGCTGAAATAACTTGAGTAATTTTTCCTTTATTTTGCATCGTAATTAAAATTAAATTTAGATTTTTTTGAATTTTGATTTTAAAATTTATTTAGCATTTCAAGGCTTAGACTTGCAATAGCAGAGCTTGCCAAAAAACTAATCAATTATTTTGGTTAAATCATTTTGTGAATTCTATTTTTAAAATCTTTAAAAAATTATCGTTAAAGCAATAGAAAACATCAATTCAGGGGATAAAATTTAAAAAAAAATTTTCAAAGTGCAAGAGGTTTTTTTAATTATTTAAAATTAACCCCAAAAAAAATTTCCTAGAAAATTAATAGATTTTTATTAAATTCTACTAAAAAAGAAATAAATTATTTTTGTTAATAGGGATTTTTAAAAATAATTCGAGGATTTTTTAGGATTAAAAATCTAAATCAAGAAATCACCATTTTTGTAAAAATATTTATTTAATTTTATTGCCCCTCACCTTAAGCCTTACATCCCTACAATTTACAGAAATACTTAAAACGCCTACGGGCACATAACTCCCCCCTTGAGGGGGAGTCGACGAACAAGCCTTAACGTTAGTTAAGGCTTAAGGAGTCGGTGGGGGGGTCGAAAAGCTAGAGTAACATAAGATCTCGCAAGACATAAAAAACTAGATTAAAAAAAATTCTAAAAATGGCGATTTCTTGATTTAGATTTTAAATCCTAAAAATATGAAATTTTTTTATATAAAAATTAAAGTTTTTTTAAAATAATTCGAGGTTTTTTTGGAAATATTTTTAGTTTAAAAGTTAAATCAAGAAATTGCCATTTTTGTAAAAATTTTTCTTTCCAGTTTTTTAAATGTTGCTAAACTTCAAGAAACTCTAGTATTCCGACCCCCCACGGCTCCCAAACCGCAACTACCGTTGCGATTCGCTCGCCTGCTCCCCCTCAAGGGGGGAGCTTAGAGCCCGAAAGCTTCGGGACTATTTAGCGAAATTGTAGGGATGTAAGCCCTCAAGGGCTTAGCTAGGTGCTCGAAGGTTTTTGCGAGTTTGTGAAAAATTGTAGAGGCGAAAGAACGACGATTAGGATTCCTTGCGATTATTCAATCCTTGGGCTTCAACTAAAAT
>CAMCSJ010000078.1 GCA_945878005.1 Rickettsia typhi
AATGAAGTTGATGAGTTTACTGCGAAAAGAAAATTAAAAATTGCTTGGGATGCAGGAAATGGAGCAGGTGGAGAGATTATGGAAATGTTAAGCAAAAATATTTTTGCAGAAAATTTTTTGTTATTTAAAGAAATAGATGGGAATTTTCCTAATCATCATCCCGATCCTACAGTGTTAAAAAATCTTAGTTATTTAATTGAAACTGTTCAAAAAAATCATTGCGATTTGGGTGTTGCATTTGATGGTGATGCTGATCGCATCGGAGTTGTTGATGATCAAGGAGAGGTAATTTGGGGAGATCAATTGATGATTTTATTTGCCAGAGAAGTTTTAACGCAAAATCCTAATGCTACAATTATCGCCGATGTCAAAGCTAGTAATGTGTTATTCGATGAAATTAAAAAAAACCAAGGCAATCCAATAATGTGGAAAACTGGTCATTCATTGATTAAAGCAAAAATGAAGGAAACCAATGCTTTGCTTGCAGGAGAGATGTCAGGTCATATTTTCTTCGCCGATAAATATTATGGATTTGATGATGCGCTATATTCAGCAATTAGAATCATCAATATTGTAGCAAATAGCGATAAATCTTTATCGCAAATGCGTAGCGAACTTCCTAAAACTTATTCAACTCCAGAAATTCGTATTGAATGTAGCGAAGAAAATAAATTTCAATTGATCGAAGATTTGAAGAAATTATTAAAAGAAAATTCGCAAGATTTTAATGATATCGATGGAATTAGAGTTACAAATAATTCAGGATGGTGGTTAATTCGAGCTTCCAATACTCAGTCAGTTTTAGTAGCAAGATGCGAAGGAAATTCACCAGAAAATTTAGAGGAGTTAAAAGAAAATTTACGTCAAAAATTAGAATTTTGTAAATTGGAAATCCCTGATGAATTGAAAATAAATTCAGCTGAATAATAAAAATGAAAATTATTGGATTAAGTGGTGGAATTGCTTCTGGAAAAAATTCGGTTGCAGAAATTTTTTCAAAATTAGGAGTTAAAATATTTGATGCAGATTTAATTGTTCATGATTTATTTATTAACAATAAAATTGTAATTCAACAAATCGCTAAACAATTCCCGCAAGCCATGAAATCAAGTGGTATAGATCGAAAAATAATTGCAGAAATAATCACCAAAAATCCTCAAAAATTAGCAATTATTGAAAATATTATTCATCCATTAGTTAGAAATAATTATCAACAGTTTTTGGTTGATAGTAATAAAAGTAATGAAAAATTAGTGATTCTTAATATTCCTCTTCTTCAGGAAAAAAAATATTATAAAACTGATAAAATTATCGCAATAATTACCGATGAAGAAATCCGTAGAAATCGCTATATTAAAAGGTCAATTGCAGATATTAACAAAGAAGATCAAATCATTATTTCACAATTAAATGAAAAATTTACCTTGTTAAAAAACCAACAAATTAGCGATGAAGAGCGAATAAAAATTGCCGATTATGTGATAAAAAATAACTCCAATTATCAGGATTTGGAACAGCAAGTAATTGTGATTTTTAAAAAAATTTCTAATGAATAAATCTATTAAAAATCTAAACAAGTAAAACGATTACGAATAAATTTAGCATATGCGATAGAATCTTGATATTGTTGTTTTGATAGCGATAGGCTTTGAAAGTTTTTATTAATTTTAAAATGATTAAATATTTTTAAAATCGATGAATTATTGTCAAAAATATCTTGCAATTTTATAAAAAAACTTTGGTGATTTTGAGCGATATTTTCATTAATTTTTTGAATAGTTTTTGGTGATAAAATTTTTTGATGATATTGCTCAATGCATTCTTGAGCAATCTCTTTTCCAAAAAAATTAGTTAGTTTTTTTTGCCAAGCTAGTTTTTCATTTGCAAATTTAAGATCATTATTTTTTAATTTTAACAAAATTTTTTCTTGAATCAAAAGGGAATTATTGGTTGTAATTGCAATTAAACGACCATGTAAAATTTTCTTTAATTTTTCAGGAAATTTCATCGTTAAACAATGAGCGATTAAATGTTCACTTTGGCTAGCTGGATAAGAGCCATTCGCTAAAATCATTGCTTGACCAGAAGTGATTAATAATTCAATTAAAATTCCTTGAAATTCTTCATTTTTTAAATCAAATTTTAGGAAATTTTTTTGTAATTTTTCGATGATTTTTTTTTGCATAAAAAAACATTCCTCATTGAATTTGCTTGCAAAAATTAAATGAGATAATTTCCAATCAAACCAACAGCTATATAGACATAACGCATCTGCAATTCCAGCTTTAATCATTTTTATTGGAGCATTTTTTAAAATTTTTAAATCACTAAATACCGCAATTGGAGCATGGCAATTAATAGTTTTTTTATGACCATTAATTTCAATTGATGCAGATTTAGAACAATAGCCATTCATCGAACAAGCAGATGGAAAAACTAAATAAGGAATTGCTAATTGAAAAGAACAATATTTGCTAAGATCGTTGATAGTTCCGCTTCCAAAGGCAATGATTAATTTTTGTTTTTGATAATTTTTTAAAATTATTTGACAATTTTTTTGATCAGCAATTGGATCTTTTAAAATAACAATTTTTCCAATGTCATCATGAAATTTCTTGTTAAAATTTTTACGATGTTTTGACCAAATTTTTTTATCGGAAATAATCAAACAATCCGCTAAATCAAAACCAAGTTTTTTAATCATTTCGGGCGCATTTTTTACTAAGTCAACAGCAGTTAAGATCTTGATTTCATTGCTATTCATAAGTTTTATAAAGAAATTATTTAATTAAAATTTGAATTAATTTATCGCAAATTTCAATTGCTTGTAATTTTTAAAACATTAAAATTAAAAAGTTATTTTTAAAATTTAAATGAAAATTTAAATTTAAATAGCGATAATTGAAAATAATTTTCTAAATTAAAATTGTTGAAATTATTTAATTTATTTTTTAAAATATTGCTCAATATTAACAAATTATTTTTTTTAAATGGAAGGTTTACAGTTTTTTTTACTTATTTTACAAATTATTTTAGCAGTATTGTTAGTGATTCTGGTGTTGATGCAAAAATCCGATGGAGATTCACTTAGCGGAATTGGCAGTGGATCGGGAGGATTAAATTCAGTAGTTTCCAGCAAAGCTAGTGCTTCGATTATCAGCAAAGCAACCATGATTATTATTGGAATTTTTATGCTTAATTGCTTAATTTTAGCTTCGCTTTCTAATGTCAAAAGCAAGTCAATTCAAAGAGATTTAGAAAAAATTACTCGTGAACAAAATTCAATTCCAGCCAATGAAAATAACAGTGATGATCAAAAAAACCAAGATCAAAATATCGATGAATCTAAAGCAAATATCGATGAATCTAAATCATCAAAAAATGAAAATATCGATGAATCAAAAAACAATGAATCTAACAATTTGAAAAAAACTAAAAATAATAATACAACTCCGCGTAAGGTTCCAATCGTTCCTTCGGTCGAATAATATTTAATAATATTTTAGTTATTTGTTAACTATAATTAACAAATCTAGTTAAATAATTTTTTAATTTAACAATATTCAAGAAAATCAAACAAATATATTAATTCCTAATCAAATTTAATTATGACTGAAAATTTTAAAATAACTTCGTTAAATAAAACTCACCGCAATCAAGGTGCTAAAATGGTTGAATTTGCAGGTTATGACATGCCTGTTCAATATCCTGAAGGAATGTTGAAAGAGCATGAATGGACTCGAAGTGGTAATGTTGGAATTTTCGATGTATCGCATATGGGTCAGTTTTATATTGAAGGTGAAAATGTTGATAAATTTCTTTCCCAAATTACCCCAACTGATTTTTCGCTCAGCACTAATTTTCTTGCTAAATATACGGTTTTAACCAATGAAAATGGTGGAATTATTGATGATTTAATCATCACTAAAATTAACGATAAAAAATTCTTCATCGTCTTAAATGCAGGATGCAAAGAAAAAGATGCTAATTGGATTAAAAAAAATCTTCCTGCTAATTTAAAATTTAGCGAATTAACAACTCGTTCTCTTATTGCTATTCAAGGGCTTAAAGCTCAAGAGATTCTT
Source organism: Rickettsia typhi (assembly GCA_945878005.1). Taxonomy (GTDB): domain Bacteria; phylum Pseudomonadota; class Alphaproteobacteria; order Rickettsiales; family UBA1997; genus CAILUF01. Next base: position 4,086 of record CAMCSJ010000078.1, read on the forward strand.
TTACAAATTATTCCCAATGCCAATCTTAGTGAATTAGCTTACATGCATTTAGGTTATTTCAAATATCACAATCATGAAATAATGATTAGTAGAACAGGATATACTGGTGAAGATGGTTTTGAAATCAGCATTGAAAATGAAATTGTCGAAGATTTTTGGCTTAAACTTTGCGAAAATAAAATTGTCAAACCAATTGGCTTAGGTGCTCGAGATTCACTTCGTTTAGAAATGGGTTATCCGCTTTATGGGCATGATCTTGATGATTCAACATCACCAATCGAAGCAGGAATTGGTTGGGTAATTAGCAAAACCAATCTTGATTTTATTGGATCTAAAAAAATTCTTCCCCAAAAAACTGCTGGAGTTTCAAGAAAAAGAATGGGCGTTAAATTGCTTGATCGCGGAATTGCTCGTGAAGGTTGTGAAGTTAGAAAATCTGGGAAAAAAATTGGCTTTTTGAGCAGTGGCGGATTTTCGCCAACCCTTAAAATATCGATTGGTCAAGGTTATTTCGATCCGCAATTAGTTAAAATTGGCGATGAAGTTTCAGTGGTGATCAGGGATCGCGAAGTTTTAGCACAAATTAATTCTTTTAATTTTGTTGAAGCAAAAACCAAAGCTGTTAAAAAATAATTTTTCTTTTAACTTTTAATTATTAATAATAAAAAATATGAAATATACTAAAGATCATGAATGGATTAAAATTGATGGCGATGTTGCTACAATTGGAATTACTCAATATGCTGCCGATGCACTTGGCGAGCTAGTTTATGTTGAATTACCAAAAATTGGCAATATCTATAAAAAACATGATGGCTTTGCGGTAGTTGAATCTTCTAAATCAGCAAGCGATGTTTATATCCCAGTTTCGGGAGAAGTTGTTGCAATCAACGAATCTTTAAACACCGCTCCCGAATTAATCAATCAATCTTCCCACCAAGATGGTTGGATTGCTAAAGTAAAATTTAGCGATAAATCTGAGCTTGACGAAACCATGGATGAAGAAGCTTACAAAGATTTTCTAAGTAAACTTTAATATTTTTTAGTAGCGCTTTAATGCTTGGCACATAGCTCTTTCGCTTACGTGCTTAAGCCCCTACATTATTAAAAAAACCTGTAAAACACTCGGACTCATCACTCACCCACAAGGGGTGAGTGATGAGTCCTTGTATCCCTATAATTTTATGCAATAGGATTGCAACGCTCTCGATCTATCGCTCTCCCCGTGCGGGAGAGCAGGCGAGCGAATCGCAACGGTAGTTGCGGTTTGGGAGCCGTGAGGGGTCGAAAAGCTAGAGTCCCATGGGATAATGCAAGATCCTCGATCTACTACCTCGCCTCAGCTTTACGACTTAGAGGAAATCTCGATCTACTCCCTCTCCCCGCCTTAAATCCCTACATTTTTGTTCAAGCTCGCAAAACCTTCGAGCACCTAGCTCCCCCCTTGAGGGGGAGCAGATTTAGAAGGGCTTAACGGTAGTTAAGTTCTTCTAAATCGTGGGGGGTCGAACAGCTAGAGTTTTCAACGAATCTCCCAAGATCTATCTCGATCTACTCCCTCTCCCCGCTCTGCGGGGAGAGGGAGAAGCAAAACTATCCTCTCCCCACTGGCGTGGGGCGAGGGAGTAGATCGAGGATCTTGCGTTTTCCCATGTTGCTCTTGCTTTTCGACCCCCCACGGCTCCCAAACCGCAACTACCGTTGCGATTCGCTCGCCTGCTCCCCCTCAAGGGGGGAGCTTAGGTGCTCGAGTGTTTTGCAAGTTTTTTAATATTGTAGGGGCGTAAGCCCTCAAGGGGGGAGTGATGAGCGCGTAGGCTTAGCGAGTTTTTAGGTTTAAATTTTTGGTTTTAAATTTACCTCAGCAGTTTGTTTTTTTCGGTAATTGCGGAGTTTTTCGGCGAGACCGAAATCTTGTAAGGCTAAAATTGCAATTGCTAAAAGTGCTGAATTTTTTGCTCCTGCTTCGCCGATTGCTAAAGTTGCAACGGGAATTCCCGCAGGCATTTGAGCAATTGAAAGTAGAGAATCAATTCCATCTAAATTTTTTGATTTAATGGGAACTCCTAAGACGGGAAGTTGCGTCATCGATGCAACCATTCCAGGGAGATGAGCTGCTCCTCCAGCTCCTGCGATAATAATTTGAGTTTCGCTTTTTTCAATTTCTTGGCAAAATTGATAAAGTCGATCTGGAGTTCGATGAGCTGATACAATTCTTGTTTCAAACTCAACTCCAAATTCTTGAAGAATTTCTTCACCATATTTCATGGTTTCATAGTCCGATTGACTTCCCATTATTATTGAAATTTTTTTCATATTTTATTTAATTTATAATTTAATAATTTTTACAAATTTATTTTCCACAAACAGTGTTATCGCAAGTTCGATCATTATTGCTAGAAGCAACGCAACAAACATTAACTCCACTTGGTCTAGTTACGCCTAGATATCTTTGTTCATTGTGATGACCAATCATGCAATCTTGACTTGATTCATATGAGTAATATTGTTTTCTATCGCATAACCAACCATGAGAGTAGTCTCCACTATATTCCCATTTTCCATCTTTGCAAGTAAATTGAACTGCTCCACAGACTTTTCCATCTTTTGTTACATCGGCATCACAATTCTCCCAATCTCTTTGTTTATATATTCCAATTGTTGAATTATGAATAGTTATGTTAGTTAATGAACTTGCATTTTTTAGCATGCATAGAGGATCAAATCTTTCTGTAACACATAGGTTGCTTACGGTTTTAGTGTAAATTCTAGAAGATTCTGTAGAACCTGATGCATTTAACGAATCCAAATTTGTTAGACTCATTTTTGTGCAACCCTCGCATACATGACAATCGAAACTAATTATTTCCCATCCACTATCTCTGCAAGTCCAATTTACACCCGTTGTAACAGTAGATCCACATCGATTACTGCTATTGCATTGAAAAGTAACGACATCTCCTGAATAAACTTTTTTAACTGGATTGGTTGATATATAAACACTTGTTAAAGAAGAATGAGAAGTTCCAGGGGCTTTAGGGCTTCCGTCGCTATTAAATTCACAAAACTTTCGACAAGTATTTCTAACGACATCGTTGTTGACTTTGTTTAATTGAAACATATCTACGACTGCGGTATTGGTTGATTGGCATCGTAAAAATTGAGTCTCAGGAGCATCATATCCCGCTTCACATCTCATGGGAATTTTATGGTCATTTTTACTATCATCATTGGGAAGAGTATAATGAGTAGTGGCAGAATCTCCATGATAATTATTAAGGCTGGAAGGAGCTTCGGCAGTTGCATGAAGATTATTTCCCAAAGATCCACTAGCAATACAAACCGGATAAGGAGCAGCCCATTTTTTACTACTAAGACTGCATTTGCGAACTAAGGCAAATAAACCGTAATTACTAGCTTTAGTTGCTGAATAATAATTTGCCGAATAGTGAGTTCCTGCTTTATCATTTACAGAATTTTGACAATAGTTATTTGAGCTACTGCAATAACGAATTTGATATTCT
>CAMCSJ010000079.1 GCA_945878005.1 Rickettsia typhi
GATTTTTAATCCTAAAAATATGAAATTTTTTTAAATAAAAATTAAAGTTTTTTCAAAATAATTCGAGGTTTTTTTGGAAATATTTTTAGTTTAAAAGTTAAATCAAGAAATCGACATTTTTGTAATTTTATTTTAATTACCCCTCACCCCAACCCTCTCCCCGCTTCACGGGGAGAGGGAGTAGATCGAGGATCTTGCATTATCCCATGCTATACTCTAGCTTTTCGACCCCCCACCGACTCCTTAAGTCTTTACTGCCGTAAAGACTTGTTCGTCGACTCCCCCTCAAGGGGGGAGTTATGAGCCCGTAAGCGTTTCAAGTATTTCTGTAAATTGTAGGGATGTAAGCCCTTGAGGGGGAGTTTTGAACGCGTAAGCTTGGTGAGTATTTTACTAAATATTGGGATGTGAACTTGCTTTAACTGAAATTTAAAAATAATTACTCAACAACTTTTGTTAGAAATTTTTTTATCCAAATGCGGAAGCGATCAATATAGCTAAATACCGCAGGTAAAACTACCAATGTCAAAACCGTTGAAGAAATTAATCCTCCAATGATTGCAACACCCATTGCGGTTCGCATTGAAGCGGTTTCGCTTAAACCAATTGCAACTGGTAAAGTTCCAACAATTAAGGCAATTGAAGTCATGAGGATTGGGCGTAAACGAATTTTTCCAGCGATAGTCAAAGCTTCTCTTCTGCTCTTTCCTTTATCAATTAAACGATTGGTGTAATCAATCAATAAAATTGAATTTTTACCCGAAACACTCACTAACATAAAAACTCCCAGCATGGTAAAAATATTGATCGATTCATTCATCAATAATAATGCAAAGCTTGCTCCACAAAAAGCTAAAGGTAATGCTAGTAATACCGTAAATGGTATTACGAAGGATTCGTAAAGACTGGTTAAAATTAAGTAAATAAAAATAATCGATAATAACAAAGCCAAGCCCATGGAGCTCATCATATCTTGCATATTTTCGGAATCACCTGAAAAACTATAACGAACATCATTGGGAATTTTTAATTCACCATCTTTAAATGATTTTTCAATATCGGCTATCACATCTCCAAGTCCAACTTTGCTTGCTAGACTTGCGGTGATTTGGATATATCTTCCACGATCTTGACGATTAATAGTTGCGGGTTCGATTCCTTCATTGGTTGATGCGATATCAGCTAAGCGAATCAGTTTATTGTTAATATTGGGAACAAAAATTTTATTAAAATTTTCCTTAATATCTCGTTGCTTTTCTTGAAGGCGTAATCGCAAATTATATTCTAAACCATTTTGACGAAGTTTGGTTGGGGTATAACCTTCAACATATCCTCGTAATTCGTCTCCAACTGCTTGACCATTAACTCCATAAGCTTTAGCACTTGAGTCATTAACGGTAACTCGAAATTCAGTTCGAGTTGCTTTATTGCTATTATCTAAATCCTTAAAACGAGGATCTTCTTTAAATTTTTCAAAAACTTTCATGGCATATTTTTCTAGCGAATCCTTGTTAGAAGATGTTAGGAATAAATTAAAAGGTTGTCCGCGAGATGCTCCACCTGAAGGATCGAAATCTTTAACGATCGGATTGGCATATTTAAAATCTTTTAAATTTTTACGAAGCTGTTCTTTAAAAGCTGTTGTGCTGATATCTCGCTGTTTTTTTGGTTTAAGTTTAACATAAATATCACCTCGATTAGCTTGCCTTGACATGGTTCCAGCCGAAACTGCGGAAGTTTCTACTTGGGGAAATTTGTGAATAATTTCATCAATCTTTAATGCAGTTTGTGCAGTTGCCTCAAGACTCGAATCGGCAGTAAGTTCTAAGCTAATTGAAACTTCACCACTATCCGTTTCTGCCATGAAAGTTTTGGGAACAAACTTAAATGCGTAAATACTTAAACTAAAAATTATCGCCGTAAAAATTAAAATTTTTCGGGGATGATCAATCGAAAAAATTAAAATTTTTTCATATTTATTTTCAAGTAAGGTTTGAAAATTATCAAATTTTTTGACCAATTTTACCATAAAGAAATTGCTTTTACTTTCACTAATTTTACGATGATTTTTTCCCGCTAAATATGCACAAAGAACTGGGATAATTGAGATCGCTACCACTAGACTAATAATCATCGCAAATGCTATTGTCAAACCAAATTGCTTAAGATATTGCCCAACAATTCCCTTTAAAAAAGAAATTGGGGTAAATACTGAAATTACCACCGCACTAATTGCAACAACTGCCATTAAAATTTCTCGCGAAGATTCAATTGAAGCTTGCTTTGGCGCAACACCTGATTCAATTTTACGATAAATATTTTCTACTACCACAATTGCATCATCCACTAGCAAACCTACTGCCAAGCTCAATGCTAACATGGTGATAACATTGATAGAAAAATCTGCGCAATACATGATAATTGCCGAACCAATTAAAGTAATTGGCAATGAAATAGCGGTAATCAAGGTTGCACGGCTATCTGCCAAGAAAAAGAAAACCGTTAAAACTGTTAAAATTACTGCAATTGTAATTGCTTCTTGAATATCAAAAATATTACTGCGGATATAGGTACTTGCGTCTTTGATAGCTTGAGTTGAAGGACTTCCCTTCATGGTTGCAAGATCTTTAGTGATTTTTGATAATTGGGCTTTAACACCATCAACAGTCTTGATAATATTAGCATCGGATTGACGATAGATTGTTAAAAATAAAGATTTCTTTCCTGCAAAATATGCCCTGCTAGTTTCATCTTCCAATCCATCAATTACTTCTCCTAAATCACTTACTTTAGTTGGAACTTCATTAGAATAAAAATTAACGATGGTATTTTTAATTTGATCAAGATCATTAAATTCACTAGCACTACGAAATACTCGTTCTTTATCGCCAATTTGTTTTTTTCCAATCGAAACATTTTGTCCAGAAATTTGTAATTGACGATTAATTTGCGATAAGGAAATTTGACGATTTTTTAATTTTTCTAAATCGAGTAAAACTTGAATTTCTCTTTTTCTTGCTCCTAAAATTTCTACCATCCCTACCCCGTTAACCTGCTCAATTCTAGGACGCAAATAATTATCCGCTAAGTCAAACATTTCTGCTTCGGCTAAATCGGCTTTAACAATTATCGTTAAAATTGGTTGATCTGCTGGATCAACTCTACGAATAATTGGTTCTTTAACATCTTCGGGAAGTCTTGGACGAGCTTGATTAATCTTATCGCGAATTTGTTGTTCGGCATATTTAATATCAATATTTTGATTTAGATTTACAATAATTTGACTAGTATCTTTTAAGCTTCGTGACAATAATTTTTTGATTCCCGAAACTGTTGAAATTTCTTCTTCCAAAGGTTTAGTTACTAAACTTTCAATTTCGGATGGAGCAGCTCCCGTATAAGAAGTCGAAATAAAAACTATTGGGACATCGATATCAGGAAATAATTCAACATTCATTTTATTAAAGGCAATATATCCAACGGTAATTATTGCAATCATTAAACTGGTGATGAAAGCAGGTCTTTTAATGGATAGTTCGGTAATGTTCATAGATTCTCTTCGTAAAGTTTTTTATCGGCCAATAATTGATGAAATTTATAAGCAATTTCTTGGGAATTTAATTCGGCATTTGAATAATCTTGTTCGAAAACTAAAATTTGATAAGTTGAAGTTCGACCTTGCTTGAGAAGTCTTCGTTCATTTTCTAATTTTGCTTTTTGAGCCATTTCAATTGACAAAGCAAGTTTGAGATTATCTCGATAATTTTGTAAATTTTGAATTAAATTTTGCCAATGCAATTCTTGATTGGCTAATTCACTTCGGTAATTTATTTTTTCAGAATTCATTGCAGATCTAGCTCCCCTTCCAATATCTATGTTGATTCCGATATTTAATGGCATGGAAAATTCAACACCAATTTTTCCTGCACGACCATTACTATCAAAAGAATTTTCAACAGCAAGATTACGATTTCTTTGGATTTGCGTCATCGAATATGAGCCATAAAGATTTAAATTTGGCTTACTATTTTCTTCTTCAATTTTGGCATTAGCAACCATCGATTTCATCAATGCTTCCTTGGCTTTAACATCAATTCGATCATTTGGCTTAACGGTAGAAAAAGCAATTTTTTCTAATTTTTTTACATCAAAATCTTCTAATTTTTCTTCAACGATTTCGGAATCAATAAAGCGTTTTTGGTTAAAATTTCGGCTAGCAATTTTTTGATTATTTTGAGCTTGTTTTAACAGTAATTCTCTAGTTTCAACCAAAGCTTTAGCTTGCAAAACATCACTTTTTTCACCTAAATTCATTTGCTCTTTTTTATTAACATAATCAAAAATTTTCTTAGCACTTTCTAATGCGCGTTTTTGAATTTCTGTAGTTTTTTTTGCATAAACCAAAAACCAATAAGTTTTTTCTGCATCAATTATTTCATTAATTGCTAAAGCTTTAGCGTTTAATTTTTGAGCATGATTACTGTAAAACACTGAATCTCTTTGTGCTCGAGTTGATTTACCAAATAAATTATTCCACAATGGCAAAGATAATTCAATGGTAGGAATTGATTGAGTATTGGAAGTTGCAAGCATTGGATTAGGGAGATTGCTAGTGTTTAATCCCTTATAATCACTACTGTTAAGTGAATAATAAAGATTGGTTTTTAAACCAATTTCGGAATCATAACTTAATCCAAATTTATTAGATTGAGTATAAATTCGATTATAGCGAAATATTGCCAAAGCTTGATTTTGCTCGACAAATCCCCGTTCAACAGTTGCAAAAATTTTAATAGCCGTAACTAATTTTGCTTTCTTTTTTAATAATTCAAAACTTTTTGCACTTTCTTGCGAAGCTTGATAAGATAAGTTATCACTTTTAACTTGTTGAAGATATTCTTCATAAGTTAATGCCTTTGCACCTTGACTTGCAAGGATTAATAACAAAAATATACTTGCTTTTAATGTTGAATTTAACGAAGATTTAATCATGAAAATTTAAAATTTAATTTAATGAATGAAATTAATAAAACTTTTACAAATAAAATAGAAGATATTTTTTCAAAAATTCTTAATCAAAATAAAAATGATGAGATTTTAAAAAATAATTCTCAAAAAATAATTTCTAAAAAATCGGTTTCTAAAAAAATTTCTATTGATATTGCTCCTAAAAATATTAATGAATTTTTCGAAAATAATTTAGCAGTTGCAGTGTCAGGAGGTTGCGATTCTCTAGCTCTTTTAATGCTGATCATTGATTATTTTTTATCAAAAAAAGAATCTAAAATTACAATTCATATTTTGACAATTGATCACAAAGTTAGAAAAAATTCTAGCAGTGAAGCAAAAAAATTGCAAAAACTTTTAAAAGAAATTTCTAAAAATTTTCCACCAAAAATTATTTTGCAACATTGCATTATAGCAATTCCAAAAAATAAAATTCCACAAAAAAATATTGAGGCAAAATTAAGAGAATTAAGATATCAATTGATGATCAATTATTGTAAAAAAAATCAAATATCGACAATTTTTTTAGGACATCATTTGGGAGATATCGCAGAAAATTTTTTAATTCGTTTATTTCGTGGAAGCTCTATTGAAGGGTTATCGTCCATTAATGAAATCAACGAAATTAATAAAATTAAACTCATTAGACCTTTGCTTAATTTTAACAAAAATCAATTAAAAAATTATTTGATTAGCAAAAAAATTTCTTGGCTTGAAGATGAAACCAATGATGATGAAAAATTTTTGCGAAATAAAATTCGTAATTTTTTAACAAGTTTTCCCGAACAAAATTTAATTGAAAATCGCATCAAAAAAACTGCTGATTATTTTTTAGAAATGCGAAATTTTTTTGATGAAAAAACTAATATTGAAAAATCACGAATTTCTAGTTTAAATCCAGATGGTAGTTGGATTGTCAATCTTTGTGAATTAAAAAAAATTCCCGAAGAAATTGCTTTAAAAATTCTTGGAGAAATTTTAATGGAGATTGGCAAAAAAAACTACAAACCTCGTCGTGAAAAACTCGAAAGATTATTTGAATATATTTGTTCACAAGAAAAATTAAAGACTCGTACTTTCTATGGATGTTTGTTAAAACCAGTTAATGATCAACAAGTTTTAATTTTTCCTGAACATAATTAATAAATTTGTTAATTAGCTAAAACTTTGCGATCTTGCGAAGGGAGCTAATCTTGTTGTTGCAGTAGCTAATCCAATTCCTGAAATATTTCTAGTTAAATTATTTGGGATTTCATTTTGTCTAGTTATAACCCTTCGATCACTAATAATTTCTCCACTTTGCAATTTTTGGTTTCCAGAAAGATCTTCCATTGATTGCCAATTTCTACCTCTATTTACACGAAAAGATTGCTGATGAATTGATTTAGAATTTGGACTTTCTAATTCGAGATCTTTTTCAAAATTTTCTTCAGAAGTAATTCTATCAATAAATGATTCAGCTTCTGTTGAAGGATTAATTTGATGATCACCTGAATCCAAAATTAATCCTCGATCTTCTATTAATCGAATTGAATTTTGATCAATTCTACTGGGATTAATTAAACTATTTTCAATATCAAGAGGACTTGCTGTGTGAAAAGATTGCGTTGATAATCTTCGTGATTCTTGGGATAACCTAAACTCCATTGAATTTGCTCTCGAAGCATTATTCGATTCTGTATAACTTGCAATTTGGATAGTTGAATTAAGGCATTGCTTTAAACGAGTTAATTTTTCTCCAATATTTCCCAATTGATCTTGATGATCTTTGCTTTCTAAAAATTTTTCTAATTTAATTTCTCGACTTGAAATTCCAGAACATATCCTAGAAAAACAACTCGCAAATGATGATTGTGAGTTTTTTTTAATTATAATTTTATCGCAGATTCTTTTTAAACCAAAAGCATTTATCGGAATTTTTTTACCATTAATTTCAATCTCACCTAATTTATCGCTATCGCGATTTCCACGAATATTTTCTTGATCTAAATCTTCATATTTCTGCAAAGATTGAGATAATGATTGGACGAAATTTTGAAAGAATTCTTGATTATTTTCCTCGATAATAATTTTATTATCTTTAAGTAAATTATTTGAACTTTGGGTTTGTGTTATTAAATCTTGATAATCTTGACTAATTAAAAAACTTTGATCCTTAATGTTAAGAATAAATCCACTTTCAATCATAAGATTAAAAATATTTCTGACCAATTGTTTTTTTTCAATATCTTGTGGAGCTGTCATCAATATGGCCTTAATTTCTCTATCTATAACTTGACTATTAACTTCAACTCCAAAACTTATTAATTTTTTAATAGTTGGTAAATGCATTTTTTTAATTGCCAAAGATAAAGGAGAATGAACTCTTGAATCAATCAAAATATTATTTTCTAGTGAAAAATTTCTTATTTTAAGTTTCGTTAATAAAACAACATCTTCCTTATCAACTGCATAATGAGCCAATATTGATAATGATCTATCGCTAGCAATATTATCTCTAAATTCATTATCTGAATAAGTATCGATAAGTCTAATAAATAACTCAATATTGTTAATTTCAAATTGCGAAATCGTATTGTT
>CAMCSJ010000080.1 GCA_945878005.1 Rickettsia typhi
TTTAAAACAATTTAACATCTTATAAAATTAAAATCTAATAATTTTTTAAAAAATTAATTTAACAATATTTTCAATCAAATAATTTTAGCAAAATGACCATTTTAAAAATAAAAAAATTAACAAATAATTCGCTTTTGACTCTTCCAAAATATGAGACGATTGGCAGTGCAGGTATTGATCTTCAAGCTGGAATCAATGAAGATATCATCATTAAACCTAATGAAACTAAATTAATTAAAACCGGTATTGCTATTGCCTTAGAAAATGGATATGAAGCGCAAATTCGTCCCAGATCAGGCTTGGCATTGAAAAATTCTATTACCGTTTTAAACACTCCTGGAACAATTGACTGCGATTATCGCGGAGAAATTTGCGTAATTCTTATCAATCATGGTAAGCAAGATTTTACGGTCACATCAGGAATGAGAATCGCTCAAATGGTGATTAGTAAATATCAACAAGCCGAAATTATTGAAGTTGAAGATTTGGATGAAACCGCAAGAGGCAAAGGTGGATTTGGCTCTACGGGAGTTTAAAATTTGGAAAATATTTAGGAAATTTAACTTGGAAAAAAACAAAATAAATTTTATTAGAAAAAATTTATTAAATTTTTATTCCCCATTTGGTCGATAAATATTTTTCAATATCCAAATATTCATCGGCTTTCAAAACGCGATCGAAAATTATAATCTCGCCAATGTGACCAATGTAGCCTTCATTATATACGAAAGGCTGACAGGAATTTCCTATTCTAAGACTATTTGGAAATGGATTACTTCCTGCATTGCCTGCGGTATTTTGAACACCATTATTTCTAAAAAATGAATTTGCACCATTGTAAATTAAGGTGACAATATAGGGTTTTTTTATTTGAAAATTACCTTGCGAATTTGACGCTCCAGCATGCATGTGACCAGTAGAAGATGAACTTGATTCAACAATAAAACAAAATTGTGAACATGTTGTATTGTCAAATAGATAATTTCTTTGATTGTTATTTTGAGTCATCAATACCACAAAAATTGTTTTGGTGTTATTTCTCGTAGCACTAAAACCAACCTCAAACCATCCTCCACCACCAAAATAAATTGCGGGAAGATTGTTAATTCCGCTTGCTCGATAAGTAGGTTTAGTGTTGTATGAAATTGCTATTGATTTGCTTGTGGTAAATTTATTGATATCAAACCATTGATTTATGGTTGCACCATCTTGTGCTTCAGCTTCAACTAAGCTTTCCGCTTGAGTTGTCTCAAGCCATAAAACTAAGTCGTTGATGCTATTGACGGGAGAATTATTAACAAGTTGACGAAGGGTTTGATTTTTAAATTCCTTGATCAATCTTGAGCTTTGTGTTACTCCAGCAACCAGAATTCCGATAATTAAAATAACTATCGAAAGTTCAATCAAAGAAAAAGCGTTATTTTTTTTCATAAAATTTTTTTAAAATAAAAAACATGATATAATTTAAAAAATTAGATAACCAAAACAATCTAAATTTTTAGAAATTTTTTGTAAAAAAGACTTCCGCAGATTCCTTAATAACATCAATTTCTTCCTTACTCTTTCTAGTAAGATTGGCATAGGGATAAAATAATCTTGGATTGTTTTTTAATTTATCTTGATTGGTAATTAAGAAATTCCAATAAAGATAATTAAACGGACAAGCCTTATCCCCAGTGGTTTTCTTGACATCATAAAAACAATTTTTACAAAAATTTGACATTTTATTGATGTAATTTCCACTAGCACAATAAGGCTTGGAAGCAACAATTCCACCATCGGCGTAAATTGCCATGCCCTGAGTATTTGGTAATTCAACCCATTCAAATGCATCGATATAAACTGCTAAATACCAATCATTAATTTGAGCTGGAGAAATTCCACAAAGTAAAGCAAAATTTCCCGTAATCATCAATCGCTGAATATGATGACTGTAAGCGTTATCGTAAGTTTGTTTAATGACATTTTTTAAACAATTCATTTGAGTTTTATCACTATCCCAATAAAATTCTGGGAGATTTTTTTGGGCATTAAAATAATTTAATTCTTTGTAATCGGGCATAAAATACCAATAAATTCCGCGAATATATTCTCGCCAACCAATGATTTGGCGAATGAAACCTTCAGCACTTGCAATATCGCATTTACCTTGATGATATGCTTCTTCAACTTGCTTACAACATTGCAAAGGATCAAGTAATCCAATGTTGATATAGGCAGAAATTATACTGTGAAAACCAAACTCTAAATCTTCTCGCATCGCATCTTGATAAGTTCCAAAATTTGCTAAACGATTTTCGATAAAATCTAAAAACTGCGTTTGAGCTTCACTGGAATTTATTGCGTAAATAAAATTTTTTGTATCGCCAAAATTTTTAGAAAATTTTTGATTAACCATTTCAATCACATCTGCAATTATTTGGCGAGAAATTTCGCTATGATTTATTTTTGATAATTTTGGAGGAATAATGTTTTTAGGCATTGGATTACGATTTTCTCGATCAAAATTCCATTTTCCTAAAATTGGTTTTAAGGTTTTTTTATCAGGGGATTTTTCCATTAATAATCCGGTTTTTTTTCGCATTAAATGATAAAAATTTTCCATCAATAATTGTTTTTTGCCTTTGGCATAAATAGCAAATTCATGATGACTAGCGATGAATCGCGAATCATTAACAATTTCAAAATCACTTAAATTTTTACTAAAAAAATTATCAAACATTTTTAAAACCCGATATTCGCTTGGCTCAGTAATTACAACCTTTTTGGGATGATATTTTTTAATAAATCTTTCTAATTCTAAAATAAAATTATGAGTATTTTCTTGATCATCAATTTTGGTATAAAAAACCTTATAGCCAATTTCTGCTAAGTGATTTGCAAAATTTCTCATTGCTGAAAAAATCAAAACTAATTTTTTTTGATGATGCGAAACATAATTTGCTTCTTCATTTACCTCAACCATTAACACTGCATCATTTTTTGGATCAAAGCCATTTAGCGAGCTAATATCAAGGGATAATTGATCTCCCAAAATAAAAACTAAATTGTGTAAATTATTATTTTTCAAAATTTTAAGTAAGTTGTTTTTTTATAAAATTAATTCCTTAAATTAAATATCAAAATAACAGCAATCAAGTTGAAATTAATTTTAATTATTTTTTAAAAATCAAAAAAACCAAAATAAATTATGGAAAATATCGCAGAAAATAATCACATAAAGCAAAATCCAATCAGGATTTTAATCACGGGAGGAACGGGATTCATAGGTGAAGCACTTTTACAAGAATTTATTAAAGATCAACATAAAATAACAATTCTTACCAGAAATAACCAATTTAAAAATAATTCACTAATTTCTTACATCAATGATTTAGATTTAGTGGATTTTAATTTTGATGTGGTGATTAATCTCGCAGGATCAACAATTGCAACCAATTGGAATAATCAAAATAAAAAAGATATTTATGATAGCAGAATAAATATCACCAAAAAAATTGTTGAAAAAATTAATTCTTCGCAAAATCCACCGCAACTTTTTATTAGCGGAAGTGCAATTGGAATATATGGTTCTAATTCCGATTCTAAAATAACTGAATCTGAAATAATCAAATTGAAAGAAAATAATTCGACAAATTCCAATTCATTTTTAGAGCAAAATTCGCAAGAAAATTTCTCGCAAAAATTATGTTATGATTGGGAAAATATTGCTCTTCAAGTCCAAGGAAAAACTCGAGTAGTATTACTTAGAACTGGAATTGTTTTAGGTAGAAAAAATAATCAATTAGCAGGTTTTTTACAAAAAATTTATTGGCCTTTTTTTCTAGGAGCGGGAGCAAAAATTGGCGATGGAAAACAACAAATGAGCTGGATTGCCATTGAAGATGTAATTGGTATCATCAAATTAATTATCAATGATCAAAATATCGTTAATGCCATTAACCTTACTGCACCATCATCTCTAACCAATGAAAAATTTAGTGAAATATTGGCATCAACTCTCAATCGTTATTGCTTACTTTCTCTTCCTGAATTTTTAATTAAAAAAATTTACGGCAAAATGGGTGAAGAATTAATGCTTGCCAGTCAAGATATTTACCCTAAAAAAGCTTTGGATCATGGCTATAAATTTCAATTTAGCGAAATTGAAAAATGCTTAGCAAATATTTTTAAAAAAAATTAATTTAAGAAATGCTTGAAAGTGATGATCAACAACGATATTTACGCAATATTCTTTTAAAAGAAATTGGCGAAGAAGGTCAAATAAAACTTCTTAACAGCAAGATTTTGGTGGTTGGAGCGGGAGGATTGGGATCAGCAATTTTATTTTACTTAAGTGCTTGCGGAATTGGTAATATTGGCATCATTGATGATGACAAAGTTGAACTTTCCAATCTTGCTCGTCAAATTATCTACAATCAAAATGATTTAAATTTTGCCAAGGTTGATCGCTCAAAACAAAAAATTCTTGCCCTAAATTCTAAATTAAAAATCGATACTTATCCTGTTCGTGCCAATTACGATAATCTTGCTTCAATTGCTAAAAATTACGATTTAATAATTGATGCAAGTGATAATTTTTATACTCGTTTTGTCATCAATCAAATTTGTCATCAATTAGCGAAGCCGATGGTTTATGGAGCGGTAAAAGATTTTATCGGACAAGTAAGTATTTTTAAATCATATCGCGATAATAATCCTTGCTATGCTTGCTTTAATCCCAATCAAGTTGATAAAAATTTTACATTGCCAATTTCCCAAAAAGCAATTTTTGGAGGAGTTGCCGGAAATATCGGAACAATCCAAGCAATCAATGCTGTTAAGGACATTCTAAATATTGGCGAAACTTTAGTTGGAAAAATTTTAATTTTTGATTTTTTGCAAAATAATTTCCGCAAAATTAAACTTGCCAAAAATCCTAGTTGCAAAATTTGTAATGATGTTTAAAATTTAGAATTTGATTGAGAAATTTATTTAAAATTTTAATTTTGATTGTTTAAAAATTAATTTTAAATAATTATGCGGGTGTAGCTCAACGGTAGAGTTCCAGCCTTCCAAGCTGGCCGTGAGGGTTCGATTCCCTTCACCCGCTCCAAAATTTTTTTTAAAATTTAATTTTTTAAAAATTAAATTAAGCAAATAAATAATCATTAAAATGGAGAGGTGGCCGAGTGGTCAATGGCAGCAGACTGTAAATCTGCCCGCGTAAGCGTTCGCAGGTTCAAATCCTGCCCTCTCCACCAATCTCACCATTTTCTAATTTAGCGCTTTAATTAATTTTAGATAATTCTTAACAAATTTAAACTAATTTTATTGTTTTAAATATAAATCAACTACTTTGAACAAGAATAACCTATTTAAATTAAATACTAAATTTTTTCCAGCGGGAGATCAACCTCAAGCAATCGAAAAACTTATCGCAGGACTCGAAAGTAAAAAAAAGAATCAAGTTTTACTAGGAATTACGGGCTCAGGTAAAACATTTACCATGGCAAATATTATCGCCAAAACTCAAAGACCTGCTTTGATCATGGCTCATAATAAAACTTTAGCAGCGCAGTTATATGGCGAGATGAAGGAATTTTTCCCCGAAAGCGAAATCGGCTATTTTGTTTCTTTTTATGATTATTATCAGCCCGAAGCTTATGTTGTTAAAACCGATACTTTCATTGAAAAAGATAGTTCAATTAATGAACAAATTGATCGCCTTCGTCATAATGCAACTCGGGCATTATTTGAAAGAAGAGATACTATCATCATTGCTTCGGTATCTTGTATTTACGGGATTGGATCTCCCGATTTTTATTCTAAAATGGTCGTTAATTTGAAGGTTGGAGAAGAAATTAATCGTCAAAAATTAATAATGAGATTGATTGATTTGCAATATGTCCGCAATGATCTAGCCTTTGAGAGATGTAATTTTCGAGTACTTGGCGATGTTGTTGATATTTTTCCTTCGCATTTTGATGATCGCGCATGGCGAATTTCAATGTTTGGCGATGAGATTGAAGAAATCACCGAGTTTGATCCACTTACGGGAGAAAATTTTGCTAAGCTTGAAAATATTGCAATATATCCATCTTCGCATTACGTAACTCCCAAAGAAATTTTACAAAGAGCGGTGATTAATATTAAAAATGATTTAAAAATTCGTCTCGAAGAATTAGAAAAAAATAATAAATTAGTTGAAGCTCAAAGGCTAAATCAGCGAACTACTTACGATCTTGAAATGATGGTAACTCTTGGAAGTTGCAAAGGAATTGAAAATTATTCACGCTATTTAACCAATCGCGAAGCAGGAAGCGCTCCTCCAACTTTATTTGAATATTTACCCGATGATGCTTTACTTTTTGTCGATGAAAGTCATGTTTCTATTCCCCAAATTGATGGAATGTATAAGGGCGATTTAGCTCGAAAATCAGTTTTGACAGAACATGGTTTTCGCTTACCTAGTGCACTGGATAATCGTCCTTTAAAATTTAGCGAATGGGAAAGTTTAAAACCTCAAACTATCTATGTTTCTGCAACTCCTAGAAATTATGAATTAGAGAAATCTAACGGCGAATTTGTTGAACAAATTATTCGCCCTACTGGACTTCTTGATCCAGTTTGTGAAATTCGCGAGGCAAAAACTCAAGTTGCAAATCTTCTCCAAGAAATTATCGCCGTTAAGGCGAGAGGCTTTAGAACTCTTGCTACAACACTTACCAAAAAAATGGCAGAAGATTTAACCCAACATCTCAATGATTCAGGAATTAATGTAGTTTATATGCATTCTGATGTTGATACTCTTGATCGCATTGAAATTATTCAAAATTTGCGAATTGGCAAATTTGATTGCTTGGTTGGAGTCAATCTTCTTCGCGAAGGATTAGATATTCCCGAATGTGCTTTAGTAGCAATTCTTGATGCTGACAAAGAAGGATTTTTAAGAAATGAAACATCGCTAATTCAAACCATTGGAAGAGCTGCGCGAAATTCTGAAGGTAAAGTTATTCTTTACGCCGATAAAATAACCAAATCAATCACTAGCTCTCTTAGCGAAACTAATCGTCGTAGAGAAATTCAAATTGCCTATAATTTAAAACATAATATTACTCCAACTACTACCAATAAACCACTAGGTTCAGCTCTTGAAAATCTCTACACTAAGAAAAAAACTAGCGAAGAAGAATCAACTCGCAAACCAACCAAAAATGAAATTTCACAACTAAAAAAAGAAATGCTCGATTCGGCGATGAACCTTGATTTTGAAAAAGCCAGTGAACTTCGCGATCAAATAAAAAAATTAGAAAATTTATTGTTAATTTAGCAGCAATTCTTATTCGCCTTAATTCATGGTGATTTAGCATAATGAAATAATTGCTCTTGTAATTTTAAATCAAAATTATTATAAAATTTTTAAATTACTAAAAGTTTT
>CAMCSJ010000081.1 GCA_945878005.1 Rickettsia typhi
AAAATAAGCGACATTTTGGACAAGTTTTTATTCATGTTTTTTTACTCAAATTTAGCATTTTCTATTTGAAAAAAATAGAAAAAGTTTAGGAATCTTACAGAGCAAAGGGTAAAGCCATCTTTTTAGCCCCCCATTTTTTTAATTATGCCAATATTTATAATTCATTTTTTAAGCTAAAATTTATAATAAAATATTAATTTATTGTGCTAAAAATTATTGAAAATCCATAAGTCGAGATATTTGTGAAGAGTTAATTTATCGAGCTGAAAAAAAGGTTTTATAGCTAATGATTTTTATAAAATTTATCTAAAAAACACTACCTAAATCATTGATTTAAAATCCGAAATGATGTTATTTAACGATAATTTTTCCTTGAGCAGTTTTTTGATGAAAATCACCGTAAAACTTATATTCACCTGCTTTTAAAGCTTGAATTTTTAAAGTAATTTTTTTATTTGCTCCTACTAATTTTTCTTTTTTTAAATCATCACTTTCAAATTCTTCGATGGTATTATCGAGATTTTCCACATGAAGTTGAAATGGCTTGTCAGCTGAAACCTCAATGATTTCGGGAATAAATTTGTGATTTTTTATTTGCACCAAAAATTCATTTTTTGATTGATTAGAATTTTGATTAACTGATTCCAAAGCAATTGCATCTAAGGTTAATGAGTTAATCATTATTAGATTTGATAATAAAATCAAAAACAAAAAAAGTATTTTTTTCATAGTAGTAAAATTAAATTTAAAATTATTGAAAAATAATAATTAGTTTTTTTTTAATGTTAAGGTTTTTTTAAATATTTAAATTTTTTTTAAGGATTACTATCGTGGTGATTGTGGTTCTGGTCCTCTTTCTGGTGATAGAGGTCTAGCTTGTCCTAAAGATAAAGGAGATTGAGATGTTGATGATTGATCTGATAAGGAAGAAAATGCATTTCTTAATCCTACAACTTCTGTAGATGCAATTTGGGCTGGTTGTTCTTGTTTTGAAATATTGGTATATCTAGCTCCACCATTATCTCTCAAAGATTTTAAATATAGCGTTTTAAAAGCTTGATCAATTTCTGCAATTCTATCATCACTTAAAACTTCAGTGAATCTTTGATTAACTTTAAATGATGTTAATTGCTCTAAAACTAATTGTTGTAAGGTTGTTATTTGCATTTGCTTGAGGTCTTTAGTAATAATTTTCATGACATCATCGTGACTTGCTTCATTTAGATCTTCACTAGCAATGGTATATAAATCATTTAAATATTCTAAGGCAATTTCGTTAATCTTATCTTTTAATGAACCAACAAATTCTTGTTCATTTAGTTCTGAATTATTTTCTTCAACATTACAATAAATATCTAAAACAATTGATTCTGCGAATAATTCTAATAAAGGTTTAAAATCACCTTGTTCCTTAGCATGTGATATTTCGCGAAGTCTTGTTAAATCTTCTGGCCTAACGGCGAAAGCTCCAAAGTCTTGATAATAATGCTGATTAGAAATTGGGGGAAGATTTAATGAAAATTTATCCCTAAACTCATTATTAAAAACACGAATATAATTTAGATAAATTTCGATATCTTCCCTAAAAATAGGGTTTTGTTGAAGAACTTTTTTAATATTTTCACTAGCAAGATCAACAACTTTAAAAAATATAATTTGTTGAGATAGATAATTAAAAAATTCATCAACATTTCTTGATTCAATCAATTTATTAACTTGATGAGGCTCTAATTTGTTAGATAAATTTTTTATTTGAAAAATCATGTAAATATTTCTATCACCACAATTTTGTAAAGATTCTTCAGCGATAGATTTAAGTCTAAATAAAAAATATGGATTTTCTTTTTTTTCAAATATTTGCCAAAAAATTCCCAGAAATTCTCGAGATAATTGTTTTTTATGATTTTGATCGCCAAGGGTAAAAAATGTTGACTTAGTGAATCTTTTTATAGCTTTGAGAGCTTCAGTAAATTCAGGTATTTGTGAAGTATCAGCACTAAAATAAAATTCTAAAATTTCTCCAAGTTTTTCACTTAAAATTTTAGAATTTGATGAAGGTGTTTCTTGAGAAAGTCTTATTGATTTTATGTCTGTGGATCCTCGTTCCTGATCACTAAATTGCGATAAGGAAATTAAATTTTCGAAAAAAGATCTTGTCGTGTCAGGAATTGGATTAAGTGATAGAGATCCAAATCCTGTAAAATCTTCGTCTGGATCGTCCAAAAAAACTGTCAGTCCATTATCATGAATTATTTGTACACCACCACCATTTGCATTGTCCATAAGAACTGTTAGTCCATTATTACTATTAATTGGCATATATTTAAAAATTTTTATTATAACATAACAAAATTAGCTATGTTTAAACATAATTAATTATATAATTTTATAAGTCAAGTTATGAAATATTTTTTGATTTTTTGTTCAATAATAAGAACTTAAGAGAGAGAGAGAGAGAGTTTATTGATAAATATTGCAGAAAATTAGTTAGAGTTAGTTAAAAACTACTTAAAAATTCTTGGGGATTTTTCTAATTTTTTCTTAGAAATTTTGATAAATCTCGAATGTGCGAGATAAAGTGAATATTAAGATCGGGAATTGATTTTCTAAGGTTAGCAAAGTTTTTATTTTTTTCATTTGCTTTAGGAATTAAGCAATTTTTAAAGCCAAGTTTGTGAGCTTCTTTGAGTCTTCCTTCGAGATTTCCAACCATGCGAATTTCTCCCGAAAGTCCAATTTCTCCAATTGCAATTGTAGAGGAGGGAAGGGGAATATCACGAGCTGATGAGATTAAAGCACATGCAACTGCAAGATCTGCGGAAGTTTCAACGATTTTCAATCCACCAACGATGTTTAAATAAACTTCTTTATCAAATAAGTTTAAACCAAATCGACTATTTAAAACTGCAATCACCATTGCCAAGCGATTTAAATCCCATCCAACTACCGCTCTTCTTGGGGTTGGAATAAATGATGGAGCAACTAATGCCTGAACTTCAGCAAGTATCGCTCTGCTTCCTTCAATTCCAGCAAAAACTGCTGTTCCACTAGTATCTCGTTCGTAAGAAGTTAGAAATAATTCACTGGGATTTAAAACTTCCGATAAACCAATTTCATTCATTTCAAAAACTCCAATTTCATTTGCTCCACCAAAGCGATTTTTGATTGAACGAAGAATGCGAAATTGTAAATCTTTTTCTCCTTCAAAATAAAGCACAGTATCAACCATATGTTCTAAAACTTTTGGTCCAGCGATTTGTCCATCTTTAGTTACATGGCTTACAATTAACAAAGTAATATTATTTTTTTTAGCAAAAATTGTTAATTCTCCAGCGCAAGCTCGAACTTGCGAAACCGTTCCGGGAGCAGATGAAAGCTCTTCAACAAACATTGTTTGAATGGAATCAATGATGACAATTGTTGGAGTTGATGAGGATGATTTATGTTTATCTTTATCTTTATGCTCGTCTTTATCGTTATCGTTATTTTTGTTATTATTTTTATCTTTACGATTTTGGCAATCATCTTTAATGGCATTGATGATTTCAGTGATATTGGTATTTGATGCAAGTTGAATATTATCATTATGGCATCCAAGTCTTTGAGCTCTTAGGCGAACTTGATCGATTGATTCTTCGCCAGAAATATAAATTACTGAATTTTTTAATTGAGCAAGATTATCTGCAGTTTGAAGAAGAAGAGTTGATTTACCAATTCCGGGATCTCCTCCAATTAAAATTACTGATCCACTTACTAATCCTCCACCAAGAACGCGATCAAGTTCACCAATATTGGTTTTGATTCGAGCAAAATCTTTTGCTTCACCATTTAAACTAACGAGATCTGCTTTGTGAGTATTTTTGCGGGAATTTTTTGTTGGGGAATTGCTGGAAATTTTATCTTCGTCAATACGAGTAAAATGAGAATTTCCACCTTCGGCAAATTCCTCAACAAGACTATTCCATGATCCGCAATCAACACATCTTCCAGACCATTTAAAGTGAACAGCTCCACAGCTTTGGCAGGAATATGCGGTTTTTTTATTTGCCATTTTCTTTTACCTAATTTAAATCAATATTTTGATTAAATTATAATCAAAAATTATAATCAAAATATAGACATAGTTATAAAAATTTCATAATTAGTTTGAAATAAATAAAACTAAATTACTTCAAATAAATTATGTTTTATTTAATTAAAAATAGTTTAAAAATTTATTTTATAAACTTTATAAAACTTATCAATTTTTAGGAATAAAATTTTAATTTAATTTCAAATAAATTTTTAAAAAAGGAGATTTTTTTAAAATTTTAATTATTAAAAAAAACTTAAGCAAGATTAAATATTTTTTTAAATTAACATTGATTTTAAAATTGATCTAAACTTGAATTATAAGGTTATTTCAATGAAAGATATCGAGTCTTGAAATTATAAAATTTAATTAATTTACGATGTTAAAACAGATAAAATTTTTTCTCCAAGAAAACAAAATTGATTTTTTATTACTGCCAAATAATGATGAATTTTTTAGTGAATATTTACCTGAAAGTAAACGCAGAATTAAGGCGATAACGGGTTTTAATGGCTCAAATGCGGTGGTAATTTTTGGGGTTAAAAAATCATATTTTTTTACCGATAGTCGATATATCCTTCAAGCAAAAAATCAGCTAGATTTAGCGGAGTATGAGATTTTTGATATTGCTAATAAACCAATAATTACTTGGCTTGAAAGTAATTTAACAGAAAAAAAATTAGCATTATTTACTAAAATAACCAGTGTTGATTTTGTAAATGAAGTTGAAAAATTTGCTAGTAAAAATTTACAATTTTTTGATGAAATTTTTATCGATAAATTTTTAATTAATCAAAATTTATCTCCGCAATCTCCGCAATCTTTACAATCAAAAATATTTCATTGCGATGAAAAAATTAGCGGATTGAGCGATATTAAAAAAAGAGCAATTATTGCCAGTAAAATCATAGGTGATGCAATGCTGATAACAAAATCAAATGAATTATCTTGGCTTTTAAATATTCGTGGATTTGATTTTGAACATTCTCCACTAATTTTTGCTTATGCAATTTTATATAAGGATTCGCGAATTGATTTATTTATTGATGAAAAAAGAATTGATGGATTTAGCTTAGAGAATGTTAACTTTATGCCCGAAGAACAACTTGAATCGAGATTAAATTTTATTAAAAAAGATTATAGCTCAATTGATGTTAATTTTAATAATCTTAATTATTTTATATTAAAAATATTACAAAAAAATAAATTTAACATTAATAATCAAAAAAATATTATTTTGCAATTTATGATGCAAAAAAATCCTCAAGAAATTTATGGAGCAGAAATGACTCATAAGCTTGATGGACTTGCCTTAACAAGATTTATTTTATGGTTTAAAAAAAATATCAATACTCAAAATATCACTGAATTTAGTGCTCAAAATAAGCTTCACGAATTTCGCAAACAAAATAAAAATTTTATTTGCGAAAGTTTTTCAACAATTTCTGCATTTGCTAAAAATGGAGCAATTATTCATTACCACTGCGAAGAAAAATTTGACAATAAAATTGAAGGAAATTCCCTTTATTTACTTGATTCAGGAGGTCAATATTTAGGAGAGAATTTTTTTGGAACAACTGATGTAACCAGAACTTTATTGGTTGGAAATCCAACTCTTGAGATGATTGCAAATTATACCCTAGTGTTAAAAGGTCATATAGCTCTAGCTCGAGTAAAATTTCCTCGTGGAATTACGGGAGGAAATTTAGATATTTTAGCTCGTTTTCATTTATGGCAAGTTGGACTAGATTATCAACATGGAACTGGTCATGGAGTTGGATCATTTAGCTGTGTTCACGAAGGTTTTTGCAATATTAATCTAAGAAATAATACCCAACTTTTGCCTAATATGATTTTATCAAATGAACCAGGATATTACAAGGAAGGACATTATGGAATTCGATTAGAAAATCTGCAAAGAGTTGTTGAAATTGATGATAAATTTTTAGCATTTAAATCTTTAACATTGGTTGCGTTTGAAGCTGAATTAATAGATTTTAAAATGCTTACTTATCCTGAAAAAAAATGGTTAAAAAATTATCATCAAGCAATTTTAGATGAATTTTTAAATCAGTTATCAATTGATGAGAAGGAAGATTTAATAAGACTTTGTCAAGCTTTTATAGATTTATAAATATTTTAAATTTTCAAAAAATAATGATTTTTAAATCAAAAATTTGGTTTGTTTTTAAAGTAAAAATCGCTAGGTAAATAAAAATCTTGATAGCAAGAAATAGGTTTTATGATCAAACTTAATTCTCATTCTTAATTTACAAATTATGCTTTAAAAGCAGAATTTTCAACAGTTTTAGAGTCTTGTGAATGATTATTAAATTCCTTTTTACTACTTTCTTTAGAAGATGAATCGCTAATTTTAGATGCACCTTTGATTAATGAGGATGTAATAAATTCCTTATCTAAAAATCCTTCTTTAGATGATGATTTGATGGAATTTTCTAGAATTTCAATTCCGTGAATTTCATTAATATTTTTTTGATTTTGTAAAATAAAATCTTTAAAACTATTTGCCAAATAACCAATTTTATTTTGTAAATATTCATTTAAAATTTGACTTTTAACTGCGGTGAACATAGTAAGCAGAACAGTTAATGTTGCCATAATCAAGCATGGGATAAAAATAAAACTTTTGTTAATATAAAACATTCCAAGAATTGCGTAAGGCAAAAATGCAAATAGACACATTATTTTTAAGCTAAGTTGTAAAACTTTAAATGATGATTTGACGTTGAAAATATTGCCTCTTGGATCAATTGAAGAGGATTCTATATCGCTAGTTTCATCAGTTTTGTTAGCAATAATTTTGTTGAATAATCTATCAAAAAAATTGTTTATTTTTGAATTGTTAACCATATTTTTTAACTTTAAATTTAGGCTTTACTGGTAATAAATAAAAAAAATAATTCTTATTCACGGTAATTATTTTTTAAAATGTCTCAAATGTCAACCAAAAAAAATCTCTATTAATGAAAGGTTTTTTTTTCTTGATAATTTAATTTTCTTAAGTATTGAAGCTTTTTAAAAAAATAATAGGCAGTAATTGATGTTAACAAAATCAAGGAAATGAGTCTGGGAAATAATCTTACATCCCTACAATTTCGCTAAATAGTCTCGAAGCTCTCGGGCTCTAAGCTCCACCCTTGAGGGGGAGCAGGCGAGCGAATCGCAACGGTAGTTGCGGTTTGGGAGCTGACGGGGGGTCGAAGGACTAGAGATTCAGTGGATGTAGCAACATCTAAAAAACTGAAAATAAAAATTTTTACAAAAATGACGATTTCTTGATTTTACTTTTAAACAAAAAAAATTTCTAAAAAAACC